>CAMCUG010000001.1 GCA_945878835.1 Chryseobacterium gleum
TAGAAATTCACGGTACAGCAGATGCAACGGTTCCGTATAATGGAAATCTTTTTATGGAAGCTATTCCAAATGTATTATCCTACTGGGTAAATTTCAATAATTGTAATACAACTCCAGTAGTCACTGATGTTCCAAATACGAATCTAACAGACGGATGCACTGCCGTTCATTACGTTTATTCCGGAGGAACCAATGGTGTTGATGTTGAACATTATAAAATAATTGATGGCGGTCATACATGGCCAGGTTCAATATTTACAGTCGGTGTTACAAACTACGACTTCAATGCCTCAAAAAAGATATGGGAGTTCTTTATGCAATACGACATTAACGGAAGAATACAAGCCAATTCAGTTGCAGATTTGAATGCTGAAGATATTTCGATTTACCCCAATCCAACATCCGATAAAATAGCGATTCAGGGATTTTCTCAAAAGCTAACGGCCGCAAACTGCAGTCTGTTTTCTGTGGAAGGAAAACAGTTCAACATTGATGTGCTTGAGAACAACACACTTGATACAAGCAATCTGGAAAGCGGAGTGTACTTCGTTCGCATTTCAACGAAAGAGGGTTCTGCAACAGTTCAGTTTGTGAAAGTGTAATTCCTCATTCTTCGGGTCGTTAAACGTGCACCAATTGAATTTCATTCAGGCATTAATTCACTTGCGTTTTTCCCTTCCCAAATACCAACAAATTTGTAGGGTACAAATCGCGCGAACATTTCTTCCTTGTACCAATTAAGCTTTCGCGTGAGGGTAACTACCTCGCGGTGTTTCGGATTTTTGTAGGCATAATCCATCATCTCTTTTTGGGTTTTCCAAATGCTAAGGGTTGCCTGTTGAATCAACGGCCACTCGCCAACACCAATGGATAAAACAAGGCCGTCATAACCGTCCAAGCTTTGACTTACAGATCCCACGCGACTCCAAAAAGACCAAAGTTTTCTAAATCGAATTCTCGCTCTTGTTAAGACAATAATGGGCTTGTCCATTGCCAATTCAGCATTTTTTTGGAACGGTGTTCTGCCATCCCAAGTGCCGTGCACTTCAGCAGAATGCATGTAAACGGTCATGAACTCGCAACTTCGTTCTTGATATTCCTTAAAGAAGTTATTTTCAGAAAAAAAAGTTTTCGCTTGAATCTCAGACTCCCAAACACAAAGAAGGATATATGTTCCAAAATTAGGGATAGCGCTAAATCCATTTTTCGCACCTGAACCTAATATTTTGTAAAAGGCTAGTCCATCTATATTCTTTAGTTGATCATGCCCCAGTTGCATTTGCTTAAACGCCCACCATTTGTTTGCAGAAGTTTCTACTTTGAAAAAGATGCTTGTCGTTACTTGGCTCATGTTATTCTAAAGTAGTTTGAAATACAACCTCTCTCAATGAAAAATGTTCAAAGCTTCAAGGCCGCTCGCTATTCAAACCGTAATTGGTGATAGAACTTTTGCTGCTATACATTTCTGTTCAGAACACTAATCAACAATTTCCGGACAGTCTCCATTTCTTCGGCTTTGCTCGAGGCCACAAATAGAGTTAGACTTGCAAGTGCTTCGTTGCTGATAATGGTTTGTCCGGTCGAATTATATAGCAATCCATTTCTCTCTAGAAACAAAAGAAAGCATGCAGCTGCTATACGTTTATTCCCATCTACAAAGGCGTGATTTTTCACAACGAGATATAACAACATAGAAGCTTTTTCTTCCAAAGTAGGGTAGACGTCCTGTTCTCCAAATCCTTGCTTAATCGTATTTACAGCACTATCGAAACCACCATCTTTTTCTTTGCCGAAAACATCTGAATTAAATTCTGCACGCATGAGTTCAACCAACTCCATGTATTCCGCCTGCGCTGGGTAGTTTGCAGTTTTTGTATGAATCCCCTTGGCATCTAAAGCTTCATGGTCATAATCATCTAAGAGTTGTAATCCAATACTAAACTGATTCAACCAGCCGAAGTCTTCTGCGATAGCTTTTTCTTCAATAGCTCTGCTCAGAATGCGGATTCCGTCGTGAAGCACTTGTATTTCCTTGTTCTTTTGCTCCAATCGTTTCTCATTAATTGCAACTCCTTCGATTAAATAATCTTTCAATCGTTTAGTAGCCCATTGACGGAATTGGGTTCCTCTTTTTGAGTTAACACGGTATCCAACAGACAGTATTGCATCCAGGTTGTAATAATCGATTTCTCTTTTTACTTCACGTTTTGCTTCAATTTGAACTGTTGCATTTTTTGCAACAGTTGAATTTCTGTCAAGCTCACCCTCATTGTAAATATTGTTCAAGTGTCTTGAAATCACGGATTTATCTTTCTCAAATAAACTTGAAATCTGATTCAAATTGAGCCAAAATGTTTCTCCCACAAAATGAACTTCGAGCTGAGTTAATCCGTCGGCGGATGCGTAAATTTCTATCTTATTCTCCATAATATTGATTCCTTTAAAGTGATTTTCTAATTGTGTGAATAGCTTGATCAAGCCATTCAAAAATACCAATCTTAACACACAATTCCGAATTAAGATTTCAACAGAATTGGTATTGATTATCAGTGTTTAAGCTTGCAGTCGAGGAGCTGTGATTGCTCTTAAGTGAGCATGAATCATTTTGAAAAGGTGTGATCGAACTTTTACTTTCAATACTTGTTCATTTATAAAAATTAAACATCTGTGCGAGCGATAAATGTAGTTTGGTTGAAGCGCGATTTGAGGTTCGTAGATCACGAGCCGCTCTTTCATGCGCAATGTGCCGAATTGCCATTTGTTCTGCTTTACATCTTCGAACCTTCAGTCATGAATCATCACGATTCAGATGTGCGTCATTGGCGATTCGTTCACGAGTCGTTGTTGGATCTGAATAAGCAGCTGACTCCCTTCAACAAACACATTGAAATCTTTCACGATGAAGCCATGAA
This sequence comes from Chryseobacterium gleum, assembly GCA_945878835.1. Lineage (GTDB taxonomy): Bacteria > Bacteroidota > Bacteroidia > Flavobacteriales_D > Sanyastnellaceae > CAIZGX01. The sequence continues at coordinate 2,913 of CAMCUG010000001.1, forward strand.
TGTGTTCGAAGAACTGACTTTGAACTTCAACATACAAACTGTTTTTTCTTCGCAAGAATCGGGAACCCGTTTGACATACGAGCGCGACATTCTAATGGCTGAATTCCTTCAATCCAAAAATATTCAATGGAACGAATTTCAAACCAACGGCGTTGTTCGAAGACTGAAGTCTCGTCCGCAATGGCCGAAGATGTGGGAAGAAACCATGCGAGCGCCTTCCTTCAACATTCAGTTAGATACACTTCAAGTTTTTAATTTCAATCAGGAAATTAATTTTCATTCAAATCGAAATTCCCTTCCAACAGAAATTACAGAACGCAATCCAAATTTTCAACCCGGCGGAGAATCGTGGGCTTGGAAATACCTCAAGAATTTCATTGCTGAGCGAAGCGTGAATTACAGCAAACACATCAGCAGTCCTTCGCTCAGTCGGAAAGGCTGCAGTCGTCTTTCGCCCTACTTGGCCTATGGCAACATAAGCATGCGAACGGTTTATCAATTCACCGTTCAACATTATCAGACATCTACGAACAAACGTGCGCTTTCGAATTTCATTTCGCGTTTGCATTGGCATTGCCACTTCATTCAAAAATTTGAAACGGAGTGTCGATATGAAATAGAGAACATCAATCGAGCCTACAACGTCTTGGTTAAGCCGAAGAACGAAGTGTACATAAAAGCATGGCAGGAGGGAATGACGGGCGTTCCACTAGTAGATGCGTGTATGCGTTGTTTGAAGGAAACGGGATACATCAACTTCCGGATGCGAGCGATGGTGGTGTCGTTTTTCGTTTTCAACTTGTGGCAAGACTGGCGTGAGCTTCATTTTTTAGCGCGCATGTTTCTCGATTACGAACCAGGTATTCACTATCCGCAAATTCAAATGCAAAGCGGAACAACAGGAATCAACACCATTCGCATTTACAATCCGATCATGAACTCAGAGAAGCACGATGCCAACGGTGACTTCATTAAGCAATGGATTCCTGAATTACGAAACATTCCAGAAGCCTTTATTCACGAGCCGCACAAACTTTCGGTCATTGAGCAAGAAATGTATGGTTGTGTCATTGGAAAAGACTATCCTGCACCCATTGTCGATGTGGAAGAAACTCGGAAGCACGCGAGTGAAATCGTGTGGAGTTTCAGAAAGAAAGATGAAGTGAAGGTGGAAGGAAAGCGTATTTTGAAGACGCATGTGAGTCGGAGGAATGCGAAAAGCAAATAATTGAAAAGCTTCATTCTATTTTATCGTTCAGATTTTGAACAATTAAATACCTCTTTTCTTTTATAATGCTAATGAGCGCGAACAGTGTTTCCGCGATTGATTCCTATCAATCACATGAAAGCTTAGTCGTACTTCGGCTTCTTGTCGCGCTTTTCAGCTTTCTTTTCTTTAGCTGTTTTGGTAGGAACTTTTTTCTCTTCCTTTTTAACGTCTTTTCCTTTTCCCATGATGTGTGTTATTAATGGTTAATGTTTCAAATTTAAGGTGAAATTTTTACTTCAACTCAAAATCTTTAAAATCGAATCCAGGACTGACTTGACAACCCACTAGACAAAACTCTGAATGCTCCGCCAATCGGGCGCCAAACCAAATGCCTGCGGGCACAACGTGCTGTAGCACATCGCCATTCAAAAGGTCTTTCCCAAGTCTTGTTATTTTTTCATTTCCATTCGAATCGAGTTCAATAATTTCCAATGTTTGCCCGTCATGAAAATACCAAATCTCGTCGCTCTTAATGCGATGAAGTGCAGAGGTCTGTCCTTTTTCAAGAAGAAAATAAATACTGGTGCAGATAGAGCGCTCTCCATCAAATCCAGTGAATTGAAAAGATTCCGCGCTTCGGAAGTTTTCTTTGTAATAACCACCCTCAGGATGCGGGAGCATTTGAAGCTGTTCTATGTAATGTTTAGAAGTCATACTGGTAGTAGTCTAGGTCAAATATATTGCTCAAATTTATTGCAAGTCAAAATGAGAATGGCTTAAATTTGCTTCATAATGAAAAAGTCTGTAAAATTAGGATTTATAATCGGTGGGACCTCTCTCGTTCTTGGTCTGGCCGCATTGTTCTGGTATCTGGGAATGTCGAACAACAACCGTCTCATTTCAAAAATCCCAAAGGATGCTGCAATGGTTTTCAAAGCCGATTTGAAAAGTCTAGCCGATAAGGCAGAGTTTAAGCAATGGAAAGATTTAGCCATGTTTGATAAACTAGATGGCGATGAAGGTGTGTTCAAAGACATTTTAGATAACCCGAAAAAAAGTGGTGTGAACTTTTTGCAAAATGCATACGGATTCATGGGTAAAGGAGATGAAATGTTCGGTGGAATTGTTTTCGGAATTAAAGACGCGAAAGATTTTGAAGAAACAGTAAAGAGCATCGATAGCGATATTGAAGTCGAAAAGACCGACGGCATTTACACTGCTGAAGTCGACAAGAACGATGTTGCTTTAGTTTGGGACAAGAATGTGGCTCTTCTCTATTTCAGAGGCGATGACGACATTATAGAAAAAGCGAAGCAAGCCTTTACTCAAGATGAGGACATGAGCATGCTTGAAATGGATAATTACATGGAGTTTGAATCTCTGGATGCCGATTTAGGCATGTACATGAACATGAAGGGGTTTCAGGAGTTAGCCAGTGAAATGGGCGGAGGAATTAAGAATCAATTCAAGTCTATGGAAAAAGCAGAGAGTATCGGCATGACCATGCTTTTTGAAGATGAGCAAATGCTTGTAGACGCTACTTATTATCCGGTTGAAGGTGCTACTCCGGAAGAGATTTCAATGATGAAAGAAGAAGGTATTTCGGCTGATTTAATGAAATTAATTTCTCCGACAACGCCGAAGGGATATTACGCCGCTAACATGGATTTTGATAAAATTCTAGGCCTTTATCCGCAAATAAACGAAGAGATGATGAAGGACGGGTTTTCAATTGATGAATTCAAAAATGGATTGAATGGAGAAATGACTTTGTCATTAATCGATGTGAAGAATGTTCAGAAAATTCGCGAAGTGGCAGATTACGACAATTGGGAACCTTACGGATTTTATGATACTCCGGTTCCGATGAAAATGGACACGACTTACGAGCTTTCACCAATTTATAAAATCAACTTAGGACTGAAGGACAAAGGAATTATTGAAAATCTCATTGCGAGATTCGTTGCGAAGATGAATGAGCCAGTTGTGACCGAAGAAATGGTTGATATGGAAAATTTAATGAAGTCGAGCTTTGACTCCTACATGACACCATATGACAACTTAGTGGAAGAAATCGAAGAACCGAAAATAAAGCGTTACCAATACAATGGACTTGAAGTGATGGAAGCAGAAGATGTTAAGCTGTTTTACAAATTCGAGGGTAATTATCTTTCTATTTCGAATGATGAATCGGCTTTCGCATCACAAGGTTTCTCTTGGGACGATGAGCTCGAAGAAATGTTAACAGAGAGCCCTGGTTCAGGATACATGGACTTGAACTATAAGAATTATCCCGATATTGAAAGGGAAAATGCAAGAGATGTACAAGAGGCAAAAAGCTTCTTAGAGATGCTAGACAACATGAAATTTTCATCGGATGGAATGACGGTTCATTTCGAAATGAATTTCACCGACAGCCCCGATCACATTCTATGGCGCATGATGAAAACCATGGACGCCCAAGGTTCAAATAACGGAAGAGACTACAATTAATTCGTAGTGTAATTCAAGACATCTATTTGTAAATTCCCATTAAGAGCTACAGTAATTTGGAGCTCTTTTTGTGTAGGGTAGAATCCTGTAATCTGAAGATTATTCACTAAGCCTTTCAAATTAACTCCAGGCATTAATTCACTGTTCAATTGTTTTTCAATTTCTGTTTTTGCGGATTGAAGAATAGGAGTAAGGTCAATGTTACAGGCATTTTGAATAGTCTGCGTTAGTTTGGTTTGAAAAACATCTACCCCCGCATTCATTAGGAGGTGTCGCGATTTGCTGTCAATGTCAATCGAACTCACACTCATTTTATTTGTTGAAGGGTCTATGCTCGGAGTGAGTGCGAGGAAGAATTTGCAATTTTTATATTTCTTGAATCCCACCTTCATGTCGCACAAGACTTCCACCTGAATTTTCTGATTTCCCAATCCCGAAAGCGTAAGGTTTTTTACGGTAATGCTTTTCTTTTTGTCATCACTTGCGAAGGTGCTACCAGCCGCCATTCCATTCACTTTAATTGAAAGACTTTCATAGCTAGACTTAATAGGCATCTCAATAACAAATCCTGAGGTTAAGTCGTTCTGAACATTCAGCGGAGGAAGCGGCGGAACAACGGCGTTTTCATTTTTGTCCAAACTCATGACCGGGGTGGCATCAATGCCCAAGTTCACCTGAAGAATATTTCCATATCCATACATGGGGCCCAACTTGAAATTAGAAGCATTGAAGGTTAGATACCCGTATCCAGGAATTTCCATTTGACCGTTCAACTGCTTCCAAGCTTCGTTCGCGTAGTTTTTGAAATCAACCTGCAAGCACTGCTGATCAATGTATTTGCACACATCTAACAGGGCTGGCTGCATCGCCTTCATGATTTCGCCAGTCATGTCTAACTTCAGAAAGGTGAGCTCACACGGATCCATTGGATTTAATTTCGATAAAGAAGTGGAGGTAATGAGTTGGTAGTTCTCATTCATGGAAAGGCTTGTTGAAAATTCAATTTCAACGCGACGTTTGGTTTCCTTTCCGCTTCCACAAGAAAAAGGAATACGCGGATGCACACATGTTCCCCAGACGCAGTTGGTACAATAGTTTCCTTCAATGCCATACCACGCCTTCGTTCCAACGACGAATTTATTTCCAACAACATATCCGTTTAAGTTTTCGCGGAAGACATCGTACTTCGCTTGCGGACCATCGCATGCTCCGAAAGAAGCGAAATTCGGCCATTCCGGATTTCGAATAATAGGTGAAGAAGATTCATTAGCGAATTTTAAGATGGGGTCAATGGAAATGTTTACCGGAATATTGATGTGCGAAACGCCTTGAGGCGGCCCAACTGGAATTTCTACATTGGCCATTTCTGGATTTGGTGCGGTTATTTTACACGATACCGCCGACATTACAACGAAAGCCAAAAGGAATGTGTGAAATGAAGTTGTTTTGGAAATCATAGGTTGAAGAAATTTCATTGCGAAATTACAAGTGATTGTGTCTTATTTTCGTTTCAAATTATTAACTATGAAATCACTTCGACTTATACTTGTTTTATCGCTGTTTGCTTTTTCCGGAAAAATCTTTTCTCAAGGCTTTCCAATTTCTGTTATTGTTTCGAATGCAGATTGTGCTGTAACAGTTACGGGAACTTACGTAGATTCCATAACAGGAGTTAGCGGATCGTTTCAACTTTTCGCCGCTGATCCAGCAGGTAGCTCGTACACGGGTACTATAAGTTTAAACACATTTGCAACAAATTATGTTGTCACAGTTTGTGCAACAGATTGCAATGGAATTACCAATTGCGCTTCAGGTCCGATGGTTCCAGGTGCAGTAACGACTTTCAATATCGACATGGGTAATGGGGCCGGAATAGTTGACAATGACGGAGACGGTTTCAATAGTTTCGCTGATTGTAACGACAACGACGCTTCAATTAATGCGAATGCAACTGAGGTATGCGATGGTATTGACAACAACTGCGACGGTATTGTAGACGAAGGATGTTCAACAGGTGGTTGCACAACTGATATCATTTTGGTTGCGGATTCTTTGATTTCAGATCCATTTAACGTGGTAATTTATATGCCTGGAGCAAACAGCGCTACGGGAACATACATTTGGAGTTTTGGTGATGGCAATACTGCAACAACAATGTTTCCAACTTGGCAATATACAGAGATTGGCACTTACACCGTTTGTGTTACTGTGGTTTTTCCCGATGGTTGCACGGCAACAGATTGCGTTACTTTCACAGTTAACGCAGACGGAACAACTACTCCAGGAGGAATTAACATGCAAGGCTTCACCTTGAATGTGGTGGGAACAATGCCAAATCCAAATGCAGTTGCTGAAATTTCTTCAGCAAATGATTTCATGATTTTCCCAAATCCAGTTTCTGAATCAGCTACCATTCAATGGAACGCCACAGCAACTGAGCAAGGAAGATTGGATATCTTCAATGCGCAAGGACAATTGATCTCTACAGAGCGTTACACGCTATCTGCCGGGGCTCAACAAGTTGAGTTGAACACACAGTCACTTTCTGGTGGAATGTACATTGTTCGCAGTGTATCGAACGCAGGTGCTGTTCGACAAACAACATTTGTAAAGTAATTCATCAGATTTTATTTTGAAGGGTCGACCGATGGTCGACCCTTTTTTTTATGCAATGAATTGCTCGAGGGATATGAGCCAAATAAAAAAGAGCCGCAGTTGCGGCTCTTTTTAAGTTTTGAAGTAGGGAAGATGTTATGCTTCTTCTACTGGGGCATTTGCACCGCGCTTCGCCATAATGTTGACTAAGTCTTCGCTGTTGCCTACTAACATTTTTTGGAATCGACGTCCACCTGTACCCGCAGGTATCGGGTGACCAACGATAACGTTTTCTTTCAATCCGTTCAAGAAGTCTGTTTTTCCTTGGACAGCCGCTTCGTTCAATACTTTCGTAGTCTCTTGGAACGACGCTGCGGAGATCCATGAATCTGTTTGCAACGATGCTCTTGTGATACCTTGAAGAATTGGGCGGGCAGTAGCTGTAATGGCTTCACGAGATTCCATTACTGCACGGTCCTTACGCTTCAACTCAGAGTTTTCAGTTCTGAATTGCAATGCAGAAATAACCTGACCTGCTAAGAATTTCTCAGAATCACCCGGTTCAGTAACAACTACTTTGTCGAATAACAAATCGTTTTCATCAATGAATTCAGCTTTGTCTACCGTGCTTCCTTGTAGGAAACGTGTATCGCCTGCATCGAGAATTTCAACTTTGCGCATCATTTGACGAACAATAACTTCGAAATGCTTGTCATTGATTTTTACACCTTGTAAACGATATACCTCTTGAATTTCATTCACCAAGTATTCTTGAACTGCAGTTGGTCCTTGAATGTCTAGGATATCTCCAGGAGAGATAGCACCATCAGACAATTGCATACCTGCGCGAACAAAGTCACCATCTTGCACCAAGATGTGCTTAGCAAGGTTGATCAAATATTTCTTCTCTTCTCCAGTACGTGAGCGAAGGATAATCTCGCGGTTACCGCGTTTGATTTTCCCGTATTCAACGATACCGTCGATTTCCGCAACGTTTGCAGGATTCGATGGGTTACGTGCTTCGAATAATTCGGTAACACGTGGAAGACCACCGGTGATGTCACCACCACGACCAGCCATACGAGGGATCTTAGCAAGAATACTTCCTTTGGTAATTTTCGTCTTGTTTTCAGTGTTCAAGTGAGCACCTACTGGAAGAGAATATACCTTAACCACTTCTTTGCCGCGAACGACTTCGATGCTTGGGTTTTTCTTCTTGTCTTTTGTCTCAATAATAATTTTCTCAGAGAATCCGGTTTGCTCATCGACTTCAGTTTTGAAGGTAATTCCTTCTTCAATGGCGTCGAAGTTGATTGTTCCATCTTCTTCAGTGATGATCACACTGTTGAACGGATCGAATTCACAAATCACATCATTCTTCTTAACAATATCTCCAGTGTTTACAAGCAGAACCGAACCGTAAGGAAGATTCATTGTAGCCATGGTGATTCCTGTTTTCTCGTCGTTAATTTTCAATTCAGCAGAACGAGCAACAACTACAGTAACTGTAACATTGTTTTCTTTTCTTTCAACTGTACGAAGATCTTCGATTTCAACGATACCAGAATATTTCGCTTTCAAGTCAGAATCAATAGCCGAACCAGACGCAGCACCACCCGTGTGGAACGTACGAAGAGTCAACTGTGTACCCGGCTCACCAATAGACTGTGCAGCAATAACACCAACAGCCAATCCTTCTTGAACCAAACGAGCAGAGGCAAGGTCACGACCGTAACACTTTGCACAAACTCCACGTTTGCTTTCGCAGGTTAATACAGAACGAATTTCCACTTCTTCAATTCCAGCTGCTTCAATAGCATCTGCAATCTCTTCAGAAATTTCCTGAACCGATTCTACAAGCAGTTCATTTGTTTCAGGGTGGTATACATCGTGAACAGAAGTTCTACCTAAGATACGATCGCGAAGACTTTCAACAATTTCATCAGATTTCTTCAATGCATTTGTATTCAATCCGCGAAGTGTACCACAGTCAACTTCGTTAATAATAACATCTTGTGCAACGTCAACCAAACGACGAGTTAAGTAACCCGCATCCGCCGTCTTCAATGCTGTATCGGCCAAACCTTTACGAGCACCGTGGGTAGAGATGAAGTACTCTAAGATCGACAAACCTTCTTTAAAGTTCGCCAAGATCGGGTTCTCAATCATGTCTTGTCCACCTGCTCCAGCGTTCTTCTGAGGCTTAGCCATCAGACCACGCATACCAGCTAACTGACGAATTTGTTCTTTAGATCCACGAGCTCCGGAATCATACATCATGTAGATGCTGTTGAATCCTTGTTGGTCGGTCTTCAAACGATCCATAAGAATGTTTGTCAAACGCGAGTTCGTGTTCGTCCAGATGTCAATGATTTGGTTGTAACGTTCGTTGTTAGTAATAAGACCCATGTTATAGTTCTCAAATACTTCAGCAACTTTGTTCGTCGCTTCTCCAACAAGTTTTTCTTTCTCGTTAGGAACAACTACATCTGTCAATTTGAACGACAATCCGCCCTTGAATGCCCAATAGTATCCAAGATCTTTCATGTCATCTAAGAACTTAGCAGCGCGAGCAATACCAACAATCTTAAGAATGTTTCCGATAATATCACGGAGAGCTTTCTTCGTAAGAAGTTGATTAATGAATCCAACCTCAGGTGGAACGATTGCATTAAATAATACGCGTCCAGCTGTTGTCTCAATAATACTAGGCTCAGCATTCATATCGTACCAACGTACTTTTATGAAAGCGTGCAAGTCTAATTGACCTTCGTTGAATGCGATAATAACTTCTTCTTTCGAATAGTAAGTTCTTCCTTCACCACGACAAGGTTTCTCTTCAGTACCCTCACGGCCTTTAGTAATGTAATAAAGACCCAAGACCATATCCTGTGATGGAACCGTGATTGGTGCACCATTCGCAGGGTTAAGGATGTTGTGAGAAGCCAACATTAACAATTGGGCTTCCAAAATTGCAGCACTTCCAAGTGGAACGTGAACAGCCATTTGGTCACCATCAAAGTCAGCGTTGAATGCAGTACAAACAAGAGGGTGAAGTTGAATTGCTTTTCCTTCAATCAACTTGGGTTGGAATGATTGAATACCAAGTCTGTGAAGGGTAGGAGCACGGTTCAACAATACTGGGTGTCCTTTCAAAATGTTCTCAAGGATATCCCAAACAATTGCTTCTTTTTTATCTACGATTTTCTTAGCAGATTTAACTGTCTTCACAATACCACGTTCAATCATCTTACGAATGATAAATGGTTTGAAAAGCTCAGCTGCCATATCTTTTGGCAATCCACATTCGTGTAGTTTCAATTCTGGTCCAACAACAATTACCGAACGAGCAGAATAGTCAACACGCTTACCCAATAAGTTCTGACGGAAACGTCCTTGCTTACCTTTCAATGAATCTGAAAGTGATTTAAGCGGACGGTTGCTTTCAGTCTTAACAGCAGAAGATTTACGGCTGTTATCGAACAATGAATCTACTGCTTCTTGAAGCATGCGCTTCTCGTTACGCAAAATTACATCAGGTGCTTTAATTTCTAATAGACGCTTAAGACGGTTGTTACGAATAATAACGCGACGGTAAAGGTCATTCAAATCGGAAGTTGCGAAACGACCACCATCCAATGGAACAAGTGGACGAAGTTCTGGTGGAATAACCGGAACAACGCGAGTGATCATCCACTCTGGGCGGTTGATTACACGTGTGTTTGCATCACGGAAGCTCTCAACAACACTCAAGCGCTTTAACGCTTCGTTTTTACGTTGTTGTGAAGTCTCACGGTTTGCTTTGTCGCGCAATTCAAATGACAATGCATCTAAATCTAAACGAGCTAACAAATCGTGAAGTGCTTCAGCACCCATTTTCGCTATGAATTTGATTGGGTCTTTATCATCCAAGTACTGATTCTCACGTGGAAGTTGCTCTTGGATATCCAAGTACTCCTCTTCAGTTAAGAATTGCCCCGCTTCCAAACCGCTTCCTTCTGCATCAGTAACTGGACCAGCATTGATTACAACATAGCGTTCGTAATAAATGATTTGATCCAATTTCTTAGAAGGCATACCTAGAAGGTATCCGATTTTGTTTGGAAGTGAACGGAAGTACCAAATGTGAGCTACCGGAACAGTAAGGGAAATGTGTCCCATACGCTCGCGACGAACTTTCTTTTCAGTAACCTCAACACCACAACGGTCACAAACGATACCCTTGTAACGGATACGCTTATATTTTCCGCAATGACATTCGTAGTCTTTTACAGGACCGAAAATCTTTTCACAGAAAAGACCTTCACGCTCTGGCTTATAGGTACGGTAGTTAATGGTTTCTGGCTTCATTACCTCTCCTGAAGATCTCTCTAAGATCTCTTCTGGTGAAGCTAATGAGATAGTGATTGATTTAAAATCACTGGTTGGCTTTGCTACTTTTTTTGCTTGAAGCATTTTGTGCAGTTTGAATGTCTATTTAAAAATTCTTTTCGTTGTCTGATGAATTAATTCTGATTCAGATTAATGCTTAATCCTAATCCTCTTAATTCATGTAGCAATACGTTGAACGATTCTGGAATACCCGGCTGTGGCATGGCGTCTCCTTTAACAATCGCTTCGTACGTCTTCGCTCTTCCGATTACATCGTCAGATTTAACGGTTAAGATTTCCTGAAGGATATTGGCAGCTCCATAAGCTTCCAATGCCCAAACTTCCATCTCTCCGAAACGTTGACCTCCGAATTGTGCTTTACCACCCAACGGTTGTTGCGTGATCAATGAGTATGGTCCGATTGAACGCGCGTGCATCTTATCGTCAACCATGTGGCTCAGTTTGATCATGTATATCACACCCACAGTAGCTTCTTGTTCGAAACGAACACCAGTCCCACCATCGCACAAGTATGTCACACCAAAGCGTGGTACACCTGCAGCGTCGGTCTGACTAACAATATCATCCATTGATGCACCATCGAAAATAGGAGTAGCGAATGTTTGTCCGGTTTTTTGTCCAGCCCATCCTAAGATGGTTTCGTAAATCTGTCCTAAGTTCATACGTGACGGCACCCCTAGTGGGTTCAACACGATATCTACTGTTGTTCCGTCTTCCAAGAATGGCATGTCTTCATCGCGAACGATACGTGCAACAATACCCTTGTTACCGTGACGACCAGCCATCTTATCACCCACACGTAATTTACGTTTTTGAGCAATATAAACTTTAGCCAACTTCACGATACCAGCCGGTAGTTCATCACCAACAGTCAATTGGAATTTCATACGCTTGTATGAACCTAACAATTCATTGTGTTTCAAGTTGAAGTTGTGAACGCAACGACGAACAAGTGAATTCACTTTTTCATCTTTTGTCCAAGACTCTGTATTTACAACACTGTAATCAATTGCAGAAAGAACTTTAGCATTGAACTTCGTTCCTTTCTTGATTTGCTCTTCTTTGAAGTAGTTGAACACACCTTGACAAGGAAGATCTTTCACAATTGCAAGAATCTTGTCTACAAGAATCTTTTTCAATTCACCGTTGTCCTTATCGTGGTCTTTGTCTAATGCTTCAAGAACTGCTTTATCTGCACTGTTCTTCGTTTTCTTTTCCTTAACTGTTCTACTGAACAATTTCTTTCCAATTACAACACCTGTTGCACTTGGTGGAACTTTCAAAGAAGCGTCTTTGACATCACCTGCGCGCTCACCGAAGATTGCACGAAGAAGTTTTTCTTCCGGTGTTGGATCCGTTTCTCCTTTCGGAGTGATCTTACCAATAAGAATATCTCCTTCCTTCACTTCAGCACCTACGCGGATAATTCCGTTTTCATCTAGATCACGCGTAGCCTCTTCACTTACGTTTGGAATGTCTGAAGTTAATTCTTCAACACCACGCTTGGTATCACGCACCTCAGTGGTGTACTCATCGATGTGAATTGAAGTAAACCAGTCATCACGAACAACACGCTCGGAGATAACGATAGCATCCTCGAAGTTGTAACCTTTCCAAGGCATGAATGCCACTTTCAGGTTACGACCTAAAGCCAATTCGCCTTTACGAGTTGCATATCCTTCAACCAAGATTTGTCCAAGAGTAACTTTGTCACCTTTCTTCACCATTGGGCGAAGGTTGATACACATACTTTGGTTGGTCTTACCGAACTTACGCACCGTGTAGGACTTAGTAGCGCTATCGAAGCTAACCAATTCGTCGTCGTCGTTACGCTTGTATTTGATACGAATTTCTTCGCTATCTACATACTCAATCACACCATCTCCCTCTGCGGTAAGAAGAACACGAGAATCTTTAGCAACGTATGCTTCCAATCCAGTTCCAACGATAGGAGCTTCTGGACGAAGAAGTGGTACGGCTTGACGCATCATGTTCGATCCCATCAACGCACGGTTAGCATCATCGTGTTCCAAGAAAGGAATAAGTGATGCCGCGATAGAAGCGATTTGGTTTGGAGCAACGTCCATGTAGGCAACTGCAGAAGGCGCAATAACCGGGAAGTCACCTTCCAAACGCGCTTTCACTTTAGTGCCTAAGAACTTACCTGAATCGTCGATGTCTGCAATCGCCTGTGCAATTACTTTAGAATCTTCGTCTTCAGCAGTAAGGTATGTTACTCCGTTGTTGTTCATTGAAACTTTTCCATTTTCAACCTTGCGGTAAGGAGTTTCGATGAAACCTAATTTGTTAATTTTAGCATAAACGCAAAGAGAAGAAATCAAACCAATGTTTGGTCCTTCCGGAGTTTCAATAGTACACAAGCGACCGTAGTGGGTGTAGTGTACGTCACGAACCTCGAAACCTGCACGCTCACGCGAAAGTCCACCTGGACCAAGTGCCGACATACGGCGCTTGTGGGTAACTTCGGAAAGTGGGTTTGTTTGGTCCATGAACTGAGAAAGCTGGTTTGTTCCGAAGAACGAATTGATAACCGAGCTTAATGTTTTTGCGTTAATCAAGTCAATAGGAGTGAAGACCTCGTTATCACGAACGTTCATACGCTCACGAATGGTACGAGCCATTCGAGTAAGTCCTACTGCGAATTGATTGTAAAGTTGCTCACCAACGGTACGAACACGACGGTTCGACAAGTGGTCAATATCATCAACGTCTGCTTTCGAGTTAACTAACTCGATTAGGTAACGAATGATGCTTAAGATATCTTCTTTTGTTAAAGTACGTTGATTAAGAGACATGTTCAATCCCAACTTGCGATTGATACGGAAACGTCCTACTTCACCAAGGTCATAGCGTTGTTCTGAGAAGAACAATTTGTCGATTACACCGCGAGCTGTTTCCAAATCTGGTGGCTCGGCGTTACGCAATTGACGGTAGATATATTCAACCGCTTCTTTTTCAGAGTTGGTTGTATCCTTTTGAAGAGTATTGTGAATTAATGTGAAGTCAGCAGCATTCGACTCTTCTTTATGAAGAACGATTACTTTGGTTCCACTTTCAACAATGATATCGATGTGTGAATCTTCAAGAACAACGTCACGATCTAAGATCAATTCGTTACGCTCGATAGAAACAACTTCAGAAGTATCTTCATCTACGAAGTCTTCGATCCAAACTTTCAACACACGTGCTGCAAGTTTACGACCCACAACTTTTTTCAATCCAGCTTTAGAAACTTTCACTTCTTCTGCAAGGTTGAATATTTCAAGAATTTCACGATCGCTTTCGAATCCGATAGCACGAAGTAGGGTAGTTACAGGTAACTTCTTCTTACGATCGATGTAAGCGTACATGGCATTGTTGATGTCTGTCGCGAATTCAATCCAAGAACCCTTGAAAGGAATGATACGAGCAGAGTACAACTTTGTGCCATTTGCGTGACGTGATTGACCGAAGAACACACCTGGAGAACGGTGTAATTGAGAAACAATTACACGCTCAGCACCATTGATTACGAATGAACCTTGGGGGGTCATGTAAGGAATAGTACCCAAGTAAACGTCTTGCACGATGGTTTCGAAATCTTCGTGCTCTGGATCGGTACAATACAGTTTTAGTTTTGCTTTTAGAGGAACGCTGTACGTTAGTCCGCGTTCGATACACTCTTCTATAGTATATCTCGGAGGATCGATAAAGTAGTCTAAGAATTCCAACACGAACTGGTTGCGCGTGTCTGTAATAGGGAAGTTCTCGGAGAATACCTTGAAAAGACCTTCCGATATTCGGTTTTCAGGATTGGTTTCGAGTTGAAAGAACTCTTTAAACGAGGCGAGCTGAATTTCCAAGAAATCAGGGTACTCGTAAAAATTTTTGGTCGATGAGTAGTTAACTCGATCTGTTAGTTTCTTTAGCGTTGCCAAAGTGTTTCGTTTTAAAGGTTATAAATCCTATGCACAAAAACTGACGGACATTTCCGTCATGAAATAAAAAAACAAGTTTAGGCCCACCCGAAGGTAAGGCCTAAACTGTGGTTCGATGTCGTAATCTTACTTGATTTCAACTTTTGCCCCTGCTTCTTCTAGTTGTGTTTTCAAGCCGTTTGCTTCGTCTTTAGTAACACCTTCTTTCAAAGGAGATGGAGTTTTGTCTACTACATCCTTAGCTTCTTTCAAGCCAAGACCAGTAAGATCTTTCACTAATTTAACTATTGCCAATTTGTTTGGACCTACTTCAGTAAGAATAACATCGAAAGATGTTTGTTCTTCTGCAACTGCAGCACCAGCGCCAGGACCAGCCATAACAACTGACGCAGCAGCGGGCTCAATTCCATAATCGTCTTTTAAAATGGTAGCCAATTCGGTAACTTCCTTAACGGTAAGACTAACGAGGCCTTCAGCCATTGCTTTCAAATCTGCCATTGTATTTGATTTTAATCGGTTCTTTTAAATTGGAACATATTAGGCGCTATGTTCCTCTTGCGCTTTTTGTTTTTCAGCATGGTTCAACAGTGCAGAAATAACGTTGCGTGCAGGCGACTGCAACAAACCAATAATTTCGCCAATCATCTCTTCTTTGCTCTTCAGCGCTACAAGAGTGTCTAACTGATCATCTCCAACATATACATCTTCACGTATAAGCGCACCTTTAAGGGCAGGCTTATTTGTACCTTTTCTGAAATCCTTAATCAAACGAGCTGGAACGTTTGCTACCTCTGCAATCATTACCGCTGTATTGCCTTTCAGCACAGGGTAAAGACCCGAGAAGTCAGTTCCTTCAACACGCTCCATCGCTTTCTTCAACAAGGTGTTTTTCACCACGCGCATTTGCACGTTTTGTTTGAAGCATTCGCGACGAAGATTGCTGGTTGCCTCGGCGTTTAAGGAAACCGTGTCAGTGATATACAAAATGGGAGCACTGCTCAACATTTCCACTAACTCGGCGATTTCTGTGTTCTTTTGTTCTTTGTTCATAAAGTACAATCCTCCGATTTAACCAGCAATTAGCTCACTGATTTGGTTTCAACTTGAACACTTGGACTCATTGTTGAAGAAACATAAATGCTCTTCATATAAGTTCCTTTTGCAGCAGAAGGCTTTAATTTCACCAAAGTAGAAATTAATTCACTCGCATTTTCAGCCAATTGGGTTGCGTCGAAAGACACACGACCAATACTTGCATGAACGATACCAGCTTTATCAACTTTAAAGTCGATATTACCAGCCTTCTTTTCTGTAACAGCTTTTCCAACATCCATCGTAACTGTACCGGTCTTTGGGTTAGGCATTAATCCTCGGGGACCGAGAATTCTTCCTAAAGCTCCAACCTGTCCCATTACGCTAGGTGTGGTAATAATAACGTCAACGTCGGTCCATCCGCCCTTAATCTTGTCGATGTATTCCGTTAATCCTACGTGGTCTGCGCCAGCTGCTCTAGCCTCTGCTTCCTTGTCAGGAGTACAAAGTACTAAAACGCGAACGTCTTTACCAGTTCCGTGAGGAAGTGATACAGTTCCACGAACCATTTGGTTGGATTTTTTCGGGTCTACTCCGAGGCGAACGGCAAGATCCACAGACGCGTCAAACTTTGTGCTTGTAATTTTCTTAACAAGCGACGCTGCTTCGGGCAAAGAGTACGTTTTTAAATTGTCGTACTGTGCCACTGCGGCTTTCATTTTTTTGCTGAGGGTTCCCATTGCTTAATTACCTCTGATTAAAAAGGGCGTTCACCGGTTACTTGTATACCTAGACTACGTGCTGTACCAGCTACCATTTTCATGGCAGACTCAACGGTAAAACAGTTTAAGTCAGGCATTTTATCTTCTGCAATAGCTTTAACTTGTTCCCAAGTTACGCTACCCACTTTCTGACGGTTAGGTTCTGCAGCACCTTGCTTAGCTTTGGCGGCATCTAACAGTTGAACAGCGGCAGGAGCAGTCTTAATTACAAATTCAAAGGACTTGTCCTTATAAACAGTAATTAACACAGGGCACACTTTACCAGCTTTATCTTGGGTTCTAGCATTGAATTGCTTACAGAACTCCATGATGTTTACACCTTTAGAACCTAATGCAGGTCCTACTGGTGGTGCAGGGTTAGCGGCGCCTCCTTTGATTTGCAGCTTTACAAAACCAGCTACTTCTTTCGCCATATTACTTATTTTATTTATTTTGTTCCGGTGTTTAACGGGAAGCGAAGCGTAACCTTATGTGATTACGTTAAACACCAAAAGCGCGTTTATTCTTTTTCTACTTGCATATAGCTCAACTCCACAGGAGTTTTGCGTCCAAAAATCTTAACACTAACAGTTAACTTTTTCTTGTCTTCATTAATAACTTCTACCACTGCGCTGAAGTTGTTGAAAGGTCCATCAATAACCTTTACATTCTCTCCAACCACAAAAGGAATATTTATCTCTTCTCCTGTTTCAGCTAGCTCGTCTACTTTTCCTAAAATTCTATTCACTTCAGACAAACGAAGCGCTACGGGCTCACCTTTCTTTTCAGAACCTAAAAATCCGATAACGTTGGTAACGTTACGAATGATGTGAGGAACTTCTCCAACGAGATTCGCTTCAATCAAAATATAACCCGGAAGGTAGCTACGCTCTTTGCTCACCTTTTTTCCATTGCGGATTTGGAAAACTTTTTCGGTAGGAATGAGAACCTGACTTACGTAATCTTGAAGACCACGAGCCTTAATTTCGCTCTCAATAAATTCCTTAACCTTTTTTTCCTTCCCGCTAATGGCGCGAACCACGTACCACTTTTTTACAATATCGCTCATTATTCCGAGTTGTTATGTTAGGCAATAAAGTCATAAATCATTTTAATGATTCCCTTACCGAAGGCAAAGTCTATTAAAAAGATCAAGGCTCCCAAAACCAGAATGGATATGAATGTAAGTACAGTGCTTTCTTGCAATTCCTTCCAAGCAGGCCAAGTTACTTTATTCATCAACTCATCGTATGATTCCTTCAAATATGTAATAATTGCTGCCATAACTTTTAGTTTTCGCACGGGCGCCTGGACTCGAACCAAGATCAACGGTTTTGGAGACCGCTATTCTACCATTGAACTACGCCCGTAAGGTTGTTTCTATAAATGTCAAAAGTGAAGACAGAAACTTACGCAGTTTCCGCCTTCACTATGTTGTACTAAATATTACTTAATGATATCAGTTACTTGTCCAGCACCAACGGTACGGCCACCTTCGCGTATAGCGAAACGAAGACCTTTGTCCATTGCGATTGGAGCAATTAATTTAACAGTGATAGATACGTTATCTCCAGGAAGTACCATTTCGCGACCAGCATCTAGAGAAATCTCTCCAGTTACGTCAGTTGTACGGAAGTAGAACTGTGGACGGTATTTGTTATGGAATGGAGTGTGACGTCCACCTTCTTCTTTCTTCAATACGTAGATCTCAGCTTTGAATTCAGTGTGAGGAAGGATTGAACCTGGAGCACAGATAACCATACCACGACGGATATCACTCTTTTCAATTCCACGCAACAACAAACCAACGTTGTCACCTGCTTCTCCGCGATCTAAGATCTTACGGAACATCTCAACACCAGTACAAACTGATTTTAACTTTTCTTCATTGAAACCAATGATATCAACCTCATTTCCTGTGTTGATAACACCACGCTCGATACGTCCAGTTGCTACGGTACCACGACCAGTGATCGTAAATACGTCCTCAACAGACATCAAGAAAGGCTTCTCAGTTTCACGAGGAGGAATTGGAATCCAAGTATCAACTGCATTCATTAATTCCATAACTGTAGCAACCCATTTTGCATCACCATTCAATGCACCCAAAGCAGAACCTTGGATAACTGGAGTATTGTCTCCGTCGTATTCGTAGAAGGAAAGTAATTCACGAATCTCCATTTCAACCAACTCTAACAATTCTGGATCATCTACCATGTCAACTTTGTTCATGAAAACCACAATACGTGGAACACCAACTTGACGACCTAATAGGATGTGCTCGCGAGTTTGTGGCATTGGACCATCTGTAGCTGCAACAACTAAGATAGCACCATCCATTTGGGCAGCACCAGTAACCATGTTCTTAACATAGTCAGCGTGACCTGGACAATCAACGTGAGCATAGTGACGGTTTGCTGTTGCGTACTCAACGTGAGCAGTGTTAATTGTGATACCACGCTCTTTTTCTTCAGGAGCGTTATCGATAGAGGCGAAATCACGCTTCTCTGCTAAACCTTCACCGGCCAATACGTTAGTGATGGCAGCGGTTAACGTAGTTTTACCGTGGTCTACGTGACCAATAGTTCCAATGTTCACGTGGGGTTTGGAACGGTCAAATGCTTCTTTAGCCATTGGGTTGTTTGTTTGTTTGTTTTTTTTTTATTTCTTTATTAAATAGCCTTTCTTATTTGTTCAATTGCAAAACTTAAATCACTTTGTACAATTACGCTTCTATTCATTTAACTTCTCTGTAGAGCCGTTGAGGGGATTTGAACCCCTGACCTCTTCCTTACCAAGGAAGTGCTCTACCCCTGAGCTACAACGGCTTTTGGGAAAGTAGAGCGGGAGACGAGGCTCGAACTCGCGACATTTAGCTTGGAAGGCTAATGCTCTACCAACTGAGCTACTCCCGCTTTTTATTGACCGACAGTCATTCCACCCTAATGAGCAGTAAAGAGTGGGGAGAACAGGATTCGAACCTGTGAAGGTGTACACCAACAGATTTACAGTCTGTTCTCGTTGGCCGCTTGAGTATCTCCCCTTTGGAGCCGGTGGAGGGATTCGAACCCCCGACCAGCTGATTACAAATCAGCTGCTCTGGCCAGCTGAGCTACACCGGCGTCAAAACGTTTTTAGTGATTCAAAGAACTACAACAAAAACAACCCCAATCCGTAAATTGGGGGTGCAAAGGTAGTTATTATTTTGACATATCCAAACTCTAATGCAATTTTTTTACTGCTTTTCCTTATTTTTTTCAATCTGGTGCTTCAGCGCATCAACAGCCAAATCCGTAGCTTCTTCGAATGTCTTGCATTGCTTTTTTGCAAAGAGCTCTTTTCCAGGTACTTTTAGTATTATTTCCGTGATTTTGTTCTCCTGATCGGCATTTTTATCCAATCGTAATAAAATTTCAGCTTTATGTATCCCCGGATGAAAAACACCTAACTTTTTTGTTTTCTCCTCAACGAATTCGATCAACTTTAAGTCGGCGTCGAAATGAATACTTTGAACTGTGATTTGCATAGCGATTAGTTTTTAGGTGATTTATTTTCTCTTGGGTGCAAATGAGAATGGATACGTTTCAAACGATCGGTGCTCAAATGGGTGTATACTTGCGTGGCAGCTAAATTAGCATGACCTAAGATTTCTTTGATGTGATTCAAATCGGCCCCGTTGTTCAGCATGTGAGTAGCAAAACTATGGCGCAAAACGTGAGGACTTTTTTTCTTCTGAGTCGTAACAAGCGATAAGGAGGATTTAACCCTTCTATAAAAGCTCGACCTACTTAACGGTCGTCCCTTTTCGTTCTGAAACAATGCAGCTTCACTGTTAATTAATTGAGCCGAGCTCATATGCAATTTTAACTTTTGAATCATTTCTTCGTTAACGGGCACATACCTGACTTTGTTTCGCTTGCCTAAAACTTTTATTTGCCCCATTCCAAAGTCAATATCACGATGCCGAAGTCCCATCATCTCGGATAGGCGAATTCCAGTTTCGTAAAACAGTTGAATCATCAGCGCATTAACTTTTTCGGAATAACTGTCTGTATCGTCGAGCCGATACAAATCGAGCCCTTGCTGTTCTTGCAGTGTTTCAGGCAAGCGGGAGGGACGTTTAGGCTTCGTAACTCCTTTTGATGGATTAATTTCAATCTCCTTCCGCTTCATTAAAAATCGAAACCAAGCGTTGAGCGCAGATAATTTACGATGAATGCTCCGCTCCGAAATATCCTGAATCATTAACTCACTTATCCAACTTCGAATATGCGTGGTTTGCACATTTGCAACATCGGCAATCTCAAATTGGACGAGCATGAATTCTTCGAATTGACCTATATCACTGCGGTAAGCCGAAACTGTATGAACAGAAGACCGCTTTTCGCTGGTTAAGTATTCAAAGAATGGAGTAGTGTTCACTTGGTGAAAATAAAAAAGGTCTTGGATTAACCCAAGACCTTTGATAAATATTGTTCAATTCAATTAAGAATTCTCTTCACGCTTCATTGCAGCAATGTAAACAGCATGTTTCATTTCGTCACGACGACGAACACTTTTCTTAGTGAATTGTTGACGAGCACGCAATTCTTTTACAACACCTGTTCTTTCAAATTTCTTTTTGAACTTTTTAAGTGCCTTGTCTATGCTTTCGCCTTCTTTTACTGGAATAATTAACATGTCTTTACTGTTTCTTTAATTGGGCGACAAAAGTAATGAACTTTTCCCATTCTCCAAATCTTATTTAAGAATTTCTCTAGAAATTACTATTTTTTGGATTTCCGAGGTGCCTTCACCAATGGTACAGAGCTTTGAATCGCGGTAAAACTTTTCTACAGGGAAGTCTTTCGTATAGCCATACCCACCAAAAATCTGAACGGCCTCGGTCGACACTCTAACAGCGACTTCAGAGGCATAATATTTTGCCATTGCAGATTCCTTAGTAAGTTTCTTTTTACTGTTTTTCAAATGAGCAGCCTGTAGCAAAAGCAATTCCGCAGCCTCAATGTCAGTTCGCATATCAGCAATTTTAAATGCGATGGCTTGGAATTGTGAAATAGGTTTCCCAAATTGCTCTCTTTCTTTTGAATACTGAACGGCGGCTTCGTAAGCACCTTTCGCAATTCCTAGTGAAAGGGCTCCAATGCTAATTCTCCCTCCATCTAAAATCTTCATAGCTTGGCTGAATCCTTCGCCAACCTTTCCCAATATTTGACTTTCGTGAATTCGGCAATCTTCAAAAATTAGTTCTGCCGTTTCTGAGGCACGCATTCCTAATTTATTTTCCTTCTTTCCTCCGCTGAATCCCGGTGTATTTCTTTCAACAACAAATGCTGTTATCCCATGAGAATCTAGCAGATCACCTGTTCTTACAAGTACCACAGCTACTTCTCCGCTAATGCCATGTGTAATCCAGTTTTTAGTGCCGTTAACGATCCAGTATTCTCCGTCTTTAACAGCAGTGCACTTCATGCGCATAGCGTCAGAGCCGGTATTCGCTTCGGTTAATCCCCATGCACCTACCCATTCGCCTGAGGCCAATTTTGGAAGATACTTTTGCTTTTGTTCTTCGTTTCCGAATTCTAAAATATGATTGGTGCAAAGCGAATTGTGCGCAGCAACACTGAGTCCAATAGATCCGCAAACTTTTGAAATTTCAACGATACATGCGATGTACTCGTAATAACCTAATCCAGCTCCGCCATATGCAGATGGCACGAGCACGCCCATAAGGCCAAGCTCACCCATTTTACGAAACAATTCTTTTGGGAAAATTTGTTCTTCGTCCCAGCGCATGACATGCGGTCTGATTTCTTTTTCAGCGAAGTCACGCACCATTTGCGAGATCATTGCTTCGCTTTCTTCTTGTTTGAAGTTCATGGTTCAGTTA
The DNA here is from genome assembly GCA_945878835.1 of Chryseobacterium gleum. Taxonomy (GTDB): domain Bacteria; phylum Bacteroidota; class Bacteroidia; order Flavobacteriales_D; family Sanyastnellaceae; genus CAIZGX01. The sequence continues at coordinate 25,224 of CAMCUG010000001.1, forward strand.
TTCTAATTTTTTTAATACGATGCAAAAGTATGTATGGTAGCGTTACTCAAACCAATGATTTCTCTTCCTTTTAGAAAATTTAATTCCATGAGGAATGAAAAGGCTACTAATTCGGCACCGGTGCTTTTTATTAGCTGGGCTGCTGCATGCGCGGTCCCGCCAGTTGCTAGAACGTCGTCATGAAGGACAACGCGATCGTTTGATGTTAATGCCGTTTCCTGAATTTCAATCTCGGCATTGCCGTATTCTAACGAATAGGAGATGCTTGAAACAGCCCCTGGAAGCTTGCCTTTTTTTCTGATGCAAATAAAGGGTATTCCAAGTTCAAGGGCTAGCGGCATTCCCAATAAAAAGCCTCTGCTTTCCATGGCAACTAGGGCAGTCGGATTGTGCGTTCTGAGTTCCTTGGCCATCTCCAAAACCAACTCTTTAATGAGATTGGCATTTCGGAAAAGAGGTAGAATATCTTTGAAAATTACCCCTTCGATCGGGAAATTAGGGATGTCTATAATGAGTTCACGGACTCTTTCCTGAAGTGTTTGCATAAGATTGAAAATCCTTCGCAAGATAAGGTTTTAAACGGTCTTTCGTTTCGTCAGGCAGTGCAATAATTTTATTGAAATCATCTTGGTTTTTAAAGTTTCCGTTATTCTTGCGGAAAAGCACAATTGCTTTTGCTTCTTTGAAACTCACATAAGGGTGAAGAGCAAGTTCCTCCTCTGATTTGGTGTTAATGCCAAGGGGTTGAATGAGTGAAGTATTTACTTGAAGTGTGGAATGAATGCGTTCGAAAATATACTCGGGAAAATGATATATTTCTAAGAGTTGAAAACTATTGGAATATCCACCAAGCTGTTCACGATAAACGAGAATTTTCGAGATTAAATACCCCGGAATACGCAGCTTTAATAGGTCTGCTGAGTCGGCACTGTTAATTTCAAGCGAGACGATTTGTTCTTTTTGAAAATTTGTATTTTTCTGAAACTGTGCAGAGTCAATGGTTTCTGATGCAAGTGAATCGTATTGAATAATAATAGTGCTTGTAGGAGAATAGAAAGCGCTTATTTCTTTATAGGTCAAGTAAAAAATAGCCAGTGAAATCCAAATGAGAATACTCACCCTTTGATCTCTTGAAAGAAAAGAATTTTTCATGCGTCTTTTTGTTTTCAAAGTTCATTTTTGAATCAACAATACACAAATTGTTCGTATGTGATTTTCATATAAATTCAATCGGAGATTGAATCTAAACTTTCACCTGGCCCTACATTAATATAGGTTTGAAAGAAGAAGTTGTTATGCCGAAATTTCCTATAACCTTGAATTATCTAGAAAGCACAATGTGCCCATAGATAATCTCGTCGTCTCCGAATTGAGACTTGTAAAGAATCTTATAAGAATACGCTCCATTGGGGGCGTAATAATCACCACCGCGAACACTGCCAGTCCAGAAGAAGTTCTGCTTGTTTCCTTCGAAAATAGGTGCTCCCCAACGATCGAAGATCTTAATTTCTATTTCGTTGAGTTGATCGAAGACAGGAAACCAAACATCGTTTATCCCATCGTTGTTTGGCGTGAAACTGTTGGGGACAAAAAGGGTGAATTCACACTTTTCGTAAACAATCTCAATTGTTTCAATTAGCGTTCCACAATAATTCGTTGACGTTAGAGTGTAAGTGCCTGTTACAGTTGGAATAATTGATGTACTTGTTTCGGATGTACTCCAACTGTATGTTTCAGCTAGATTTTCACCGGCGTTAAGCGTTATTGGAAGGTCAGAGCAGCGAGTGATAGAATCAGGCAGCACATCCATTGGAGCGTAGTCCATGAAGACATCAATACTATCAAGAGAAATACAAACACCATCATTAACCACAACACTATAATTACCAGGAGAGGTAACACTTAGAATCGTCGCAAAACTGCTTGTGCTCCATGTGCCAGGAGCTCCTGCATTTAAACTTAAAAGAGCTCCTTCACAAATGGTGGTGTCGTTCCCTAAGTCAACAATGGGAGGGAATTGAAAGGTGATATTCACAGTGTCGGCGCTTATACAACCGAGTGTATTGAGGCTCTGTGAATAGAGGCCTGACGAGGTTGTCGTAATCTGATTAGAAATTACACTGGTGTTCCAAAGACCTGTTGAATTCGAATTTATTGTTGCGGTTTCTCCAATGCAAAGAAATTGATCTTGTCCAAGATATACCGCTGGTGCAGAAATTTCATACGCGATAATACTTTCTGCTGTTGAGCAAAAATCGTTGAACAGCAAGACGGAATAATTGCCGCCAGAGGTAATAGGTAAAGTGGATGCTGTCGAGCCGTCAAGGTTCCAACTGAATGCTGTTGCGTTTGACAAGGGGTCGAGAGTAATAATTTGTCCTGTGCAGAAATAAACACTGTCGGACCAAGTTGCAATTGGATATAGTAATTCAGAAATGATGATCGCGTCGTTCACACTACATATGCCATTGAAAGCGGTGAATGTATAGGTTCCAGCTCCAGAAATTGTTGGAGTCGTTGTAGTTTGTCCGCTGGTTATTGAGCCTGTATTAGTTGTCCAGATCATGTTGGTATATGCACCGGAAACTTGAGCGTTGAGAGTCAAAACGCTGTTGTCGCAAACGATAGAATCAGCAGGGACGGATATTACCGGGTAGGGGATTGTAGTAGCTAAAACGGAATATTGATGAGGTATTCCGCACAGGTCAGAATACGAAATGGTGAATGTGGTGTCTGAGGACAATATTGCAGTGATGGTTGCTGCATTTGGATTGTTGATGATGCCAGCGGGTTCCCACTGAATATTTGATGCAGCATTTGCAGGTGCATTCAAAGTTAAAATACTGCCTTCACATATTGGTTGAGGCGGAACCAAAGGGTTTACGCTGCTTGGAAGACAAACCGTCTGTAAATTATTTAACCCTCCTGTGCTTCCTGCAAAACCATAGTAAACAATTGGGTTTCCTAAGAATATACTGTTGACCATGTCAATGGTTGCACTTAATCGGAGGCTGCAATCGAAGTAGCAACTGAAAGTCATTGTTGGAGCATTCCATACCATGCGCACTTGGTGGCTAGTATTGTCCTCAATATTAGCATTTGTTGCATTGGCTTGAACGGGTCCAGCGAGGTTGTTCGCGGAGCCATGATTAACAACACCGTTTTTCATGAAAGCAATGTGATCGTACCACGGGTCTGAGTTTGGACTTGCATTCTGGTAAGAATCAAACTCGACAGCGAATCCAGTAGGCAAGCCTTCGAATCCCATTCCTCCACCACCAATTCCTAAAACGTTGGTTCCGGCTGGCTGAAGGATGAAACAATTCCCGTCAGCCCCTCCATCGTTTGCTCCGAAACTCATTGTGAAATTTAAGTCAAAGCTCTGCGTTAAATTTATGGTTGAAGTAGACCAAACCGAGCCGTTTTGGGTATTGAAGGCGGGGGTAAGTGTGAAGCAATTCCCACCAGTCGAAAAGGCGCTACCATTTGTAACAAACTGTCCGAAGGTAGTTATAGTGAAAAGTACAAAAACAAATACAGCAAGTGTAAATCGCATTTCCCGAAAGTACGATGTTTTTAGAATAATAAAATAAAGCCCTCTATTGAGGGCTTTATTAAGTGGGAATTACTGGGTTCGAACCAGTGACCCTCTGCTTGTAAGGCAGATGCTCTGAACCAGCTGAGCTAAACTCCCTTCCGTTTTCAGGATTGCAAATATAGATAGTGAATCTGATTCTCCAAAAAAAATTATACGTTTTCTTCCGATTCGTCTTCAGCGGAAGCTTCAGAAGTATCGAAATCAAGCATATCACGACTTTTTAAAAGTCCATACCAGCTAAATAATTTCTTGATATCGCTGTCGTAAACACGATCCTCATCAAAGTCAGGAAGAACTTTTCTGAATTCTTCGCGCAACGCTGGGCCAGACAAACTACTTGAAGGACCTTCAGCTTCCGCATAAATATTTTTCATGTTTAAAAGCACTTGCTTTAACGTCACATCTTCCTCATAGGTGAACATGCTAATGTCGGCCAAGGTACTTACACGCTGGGTGCTTAGGATTGGCTGACGCTTTCCGTCAACTAATGATTCTGCGACCACGGCTACTTTACCTGCCGACAACACTTTGAACAATCCGGATTTTCCAGATACTGAAATAATTTTTTCTAACTCTGTTGCCATACTTATTTTTTGAATGGAGGCAAATCTAATCAGTTCGAATAGAAAATTATCAATTCGATGTATAATTTTTCTCTCTAACTTGGCCTCATGAATGCAAACATTCTTATTCTTTATGCCGGAGGGACCATTGGTATGTGGGAAGATTCCGCAACTGGCACCCTTGTTCCACTTGATCTTAAAGATTTAAATAAGTACCTTCCCGAGATTCAAGGGTTGAACGTGACCTATGAAGGAATTTCTCTGAAAACGCCCATGGATAGCGCTGAATTAACACCAACTGTTTGGACTGAATTGGTTGAAATCATTGAAACCAACTATGCGTCGTTCGATGGTTTTGTTATCCTCCACGGCACAGATACAATGGCTTACACCGCTTCGGCTTTGAGTTTTATGATTCAGGGTTTGAATAAGCCAATTATTCTAACCGGATCGCAATTACCACTGGGAAGACTTCGCACAGATGGAAGAGAGAATTTTATTACAGCTATAGAAATTGCTTCGACAAGAAAAAACAATGAGCCGATGGTGCAAGAAGTGGCCATTTGTTTTGGAGAACGTCTCATGCGTGGCAATCGCAGCTGGAAAGCAAACACAGAAATCTTTGACGCGTTCGACTCTCCGAATTATGACAACCTGGCTACCATTGGAACACATATTATTTTCAATGAGCAAATTCTTTTTCGTTCTAATAGACCGTTGACCTTTACAAAAGAAATGACGGAAGGTGTTGGTGTGTTGAAATTATATCCTGGTATTCTTCCTTCTTCTATTGCCTACGCATTGGCTCGTCCGAATATGAAGGTTTGCATTATTGAGTCCTTCGGTGCAGGGAATGTCCCTCGTAATGCAGAGTTTTTAAATGTGTTCAAGGAAGCCGTTGAAAGGGGTGTTTCAATAATCAACATTTCTCAATGCAGAAGGGGAAGAGTAGATGAGCGACTATATAAAACTGGAAAGGCCTTCGCAGAAGTTGGGGCTATTTTCGGAAATGACCTGACTTTTGAAGCTGCCATAACCAAGAGTATGTTCTTGTTGGCACAAGGATTATCTGGAGACGATTTCCGTAAGGCACTGCTAGAAAATATCGCAGGTGAGTTAAGTGTAAATTAATCCAACGAAAACAATCGCTTCGCGTTCGCTGTGGTTAGTGTCGCAATCTCGTCGAAAGACTGTCCCAACGATTTCGCAATAAATTCAACCGTGTGCGCAATGAACGCAGGTTCATTTCTCTTTCCTCGATGGGGCAGTGGTGATAGGTATGGCGCATCTGTTTCAACCACGAGTTTGTCCAAAGGAATTTTTTGAATACTTCCATCTTGATTTTTTTTGTAAGTGGAAGTACCCCCAATTCCGAAATAGAAATTGTGGTACGATGAAATTTTTCGAATTTCATTTTCACTTCCGGTGAAGCAATGAAAGACTCCGCGCAGCTCAGGACTGTCATGCTCATCGAGGCATTCAAAAATCTCTTTGAAAGATTCTCGAGCATGAATAATCAAGGGCAGGTCAAATTCTTTGGCCCAATTAATTTGTTCGATAAATGATTTTTTTTGATTCTCAAGATTGTCTTGCTTCCAATGTAGGTCTATCCCAGTTTCACCAATGCCAATAGGCTTTACAATAGGAATAAGCGCTTTCATTCGACCTAAAACTTCTTCGAAGTCTTCGTTAACATCACAAGGATGTAAGCCAATCATACTGTAAAAAAATGACGGATACTGCTCGCATAGCTTGAGCATAGGAGCAATGCTAGCTTCATCTATATTCGGAAGGAAAACCTTTTGTACTTCAAAAGATTTCGCACGTTCAACGACTTCATTCAGATCTTCTTGAAAAACTTCTAAATAAACGTGGCTGTGCGTATCAATTATCATTTCACAAAAGTAGTGAGTTCCTTTTGAATGTATCTTGCACCCGAAATGAATTCTAGGGCAAAAATTTTAGTGATTCGATTCAGCAGTATCGGAGATATTGTTCTGACATCCCCTGTATATCGAATCCTACAAGAGCAACTCCCGCATGGCGCGGAAGTACATTTGCTTACCCAAAGTCGCTTTGCTTTTGTTCAAGAAGCAAATCCGTTTGTAAATAAGATATGGGCAGTAGAGAAAAGTGGAATGGAAGTTTTAAACGAGCTGAAGGATGAGAATTTCGATTATATCATTGATCTGCAGAATAGCCTCCGCTCAAGGAGTATTCGGAAAAAGTTGGCTGTGCTTTCTTTCCAAGTAAACAAACAGAACTTGCGGAAATGGATTCAAATTAATCTAGGTCTCTGGAAAGGTTCTGTTGGACATATTGTTGATCGCTATCTCAGTACTCTTAAAACGTTTAAAATTTCTAATGACGGAAAGGGATTGGATTATTTCATTCCTTCAACAACGAAATCCATCGAAGATTTACTTCCAACAGATTTCATTGAAAACAATTACACAGTTATCGCTGTAGGCGGCGCGCATGAGGGGAAACGTTGGAGTGAAGAAAATTGGACAGAACTCTCTGAAGAATTTTACGATGAAAGAATTATATGGATAGGCGGAAAGGAGGACTCAATTCAATTGAATCATTCCCCTCTTCATCTCGATTTTATTGGAAAGTGTACCGTTCATGAAAGTGCTCGAATTCTAGAACATTCGAAAGCTGTGATTTGTGGAGACACCGGAATGATGCATATTGCAGCTGCATTTAAGAAAGATATTATTGTTTTGTGGGGATGCACTACTCCAGAGTTGGGAATGGGAGTGCACAGACCTCAGCCGAATGAAGGAGAGCACATGCATTCAGTGTATCTACAGGCGAAACGAAAAGGACGACCATGTTCGAAGCTTGGAAATTATTGCAAATACGGTATGCACAACAAGTGTATAGACGTCATTCATGTGAATCATGTTGTAGAAGCATTTAATAAATTGAAAAACAAATGGCAATGAAAACAGTATCACCAAAGGAAACGCTAACGATAGCTACGCATTTCGTACTTCCTGAAAACACCAACACGTTGGGAAATCTTATGGGGGGACAGCTCCTGAATTGGTTAGACATTGCATCTGCAATATCAGCGCATAGACTTTGCAAAAGAGTAGT
>CAMCUG010000002.1 GCA_945878835.1 Chryseobacterium gleum
GCCTTAAGCAGCGTGTCTTGAAGAAGGTCTTCTGCGTCCTCAATGTTCTTAGTGAAATTATAGGCAAAGCTCTTTAACGATCCTGAATGATTGCCGATAAGGTAGTTGAATTCGAGTGTACTCATTTCTTTTGTTTAATAATGTGGTGCAAATATTAAACAAAGTAACTGACACTCCAAACATTTGTTGAATTATTTTTAACAAATGTTAAACAAAAATACTAAATAATTGTAAATCAATCTTTTAGGCCGTCAAGCAAATCGTCAATACTATCATACAATGAAATGTAAAGCGTATCTGGAGACTTTATTCCTTTGAGATTGTATCCAGTAAAATGGAAATGACTATCAGTATCCATGAACATTCTAGTCAAGCGCTTCAAGTAGTCAGGCACCATAACTGTTGAAGGATGAGTGGTGAAAATTGAAACAAAATCAACATCACCTAAGCGTTGAGCCACTTGTTTCAAATCGTCGGAAGGAACAGATTGACTTAAAAGAATGCTCTTGTAACCACGAAGCTTAAGGATATAATGCAACATCAAAAGTGACAGTTCATGGATCTCAAGATCGGGCAAAAAGAGCACGACCGGACGTCTGTTTTCCATCAGAGGAGTTTTTACCGCTTCTACATGAAAAAGTAATTTCTGACGGATAAGTGCGCTGATGAAATGTTCTTGGGCTGGACAAATTGAGTCTGAAAGCCAAAGCAGTCCAATTTGTTTCATAAATGGCATGATCACATGGCGAAAAGTTTTCTCAAGTCCGTGTTCTTCAACGTGCGGGTCTATTAAATTCGAGAAAAGCTCTTCATCATAGTTCAACATTGAAATCTTAAGGATGTGCAAAAAATGCTCTTCTGTGTTGTTGCCGTGGGCATGCTTGGTAATTATGTCACGTATCTGATCATCTGACAACTTCGCAATATTCGATATTTTGTGGCCTAAACTGTTGAGAAGGCTTATGTTCAACAGAGACTTTAAATCTCTGTCGTTGTATTTGCGAATGTTCGTGTCTGTGCGGTCTGGAGTGAGAATTCCATAGCGCTGCTCCCATATACGAATGGTATGAGCTTTGATTCCCGAGAAATTCTCCAGGTCCTTGATGGTGAACTCTTGAGGCCGCATATTGATTGATTTGAGGATAAAACACCAACAGTTCCAAAAGGTTCATTATTCATTAAAACTTTGGCCTCGCTGTGGTATTTCTTCTTTACAGAGGGTTAAGCCTTTCAATTAATTGGAAGTCCTTCCATTTTTCAATAACTTCGGGGCCAAACCTTAATCATGATACGAATTGCTCAAATAGGCTACGGATATTGGGGACCCAATCTTCTTCGTAACTTTATGTCGCTTGCAAATGCACAAGTAGACATCTTAATCGATTCGCAATCTGAGCGACTCGATCAAGCTTTGAAATTATTTCCAACATTAGTCACGTCTACTTCTGCCGATGATGCGTTCAATAACGCTTCAATTGATGCCATCGTAGTTGCTACGCCCGTTTTTACCCATTATGATTTAGCGAAACGAGCTTTACTCGCAGGCAAGCACGTTCTGCTTGAAAAGCCGATGACAGCAACAGTAGCTCAGGCCAAGGAACTCATAGATCTAGCTTTGGATAAGGGAAAATTACTCATGGTTGATCACACCTTTCTTTACACGGGAGCAGTTGAGAAAATGAAGGCGTTGAAAGATGAAGGAGCCTTGGGTGAATTGAAGTATTTCGATTCAACCCGAATAAACCTGGGGCTCATTCAACAAGATGTTAATGTGCTTTGGGACCTTGCTCCACACGATATTTCTGTTCTCGATTACTTGTCAGATGAATTGCCCATTAGCGTCAACGCTACTGGCGTAAGTCACATTCACAATGGGATAGAAAACATTGCATACCTGACCGTTAACTACCAAAATAGTTTTATCGCGCACTTCAATTGTTCCTGGTCTTCACCCGTGAAGATTAGAATGATGCTGTTGGGTGGAAGTGAAAAGATGGTCGTGTTCAACGATATGGAACCCACTGAAAAAATTAAGGTTTACGATACTGCTCACAACGTGAGCACCTTGGAAGAGAAACAAAAAGTGATGATCGACTATCGTGTAGGCGATGTATATGTTCCGAAAATTGAATTGGCCGAACCGCTAAAAAAAATGGCGATCGACTTTATCCATTGCATTGAAAACAATTCAGAACCGCGTGCTTCGGCAATAGGTGGACTGAATACCATACGCATCCTTGAAGCCGCTCAACAAAGCATTAAGCAAAACGGAAAAGAAGTTAAAATTGAAATTTAAGTTGAACGAAAAACTTCAACATATCATTCAAGACTTAAACATTCAATTGCAAAATGAATGTCTGCTAACTGAAGCCGCTTCAGGCGCCTATGCCTGCACGCCAGTATTGGCAGCCCTTGCAGGAGCAGAGGTTCACGCTTTCGCGCGCGATTCGAAATATGGTTCTGCACGTGAATGCATAAGCGAAGTGCAGGCTTTAGCTGAACAATGCGGAGTTTCAGGCCGCATTCATTTCCACACAGAAAAAAATGAAATGCCTTGGGAAATAGCAACTATTATAACCAATAGCGGTACGCTGCGTCCATTGGATAGTACTATTCTTGAGCGTATTTCTTCTTCGTGTCGAATTCCACTCATGTTCGAAGCATGGGAATTTCGCTCGCAAGATCTCGATTTAGATTTTTGTAAAGCGAAGGGAATTCGCGTTGCGGGAACAAACGAAAGACATCCGCAAGTCGATGTCTTCGGCTATTTAGGAGATCTGGTTGTTCGACTCATTCAAGATGCCAAGCAAACCCCTTATAGAAATAAATTCATCGTTGTCTCGAACAACGACTTCACGCCCTACCTCTGCAAACCTCTGGTAAATATGTCGGCCGCAGTGGGCGTGTATTGTCCGCAAGAATACAAAAGTGAAATTGAAAATTTAGGAGCAACCTATTTAGGCGATTGGAACGAAAATCAAATCCCGAACGATTGGAAGTCCGCTTCAGCCGTGATTTACACAGGCTCTCCTTTTTCTGAAAATCTTTGGGGAACTTTTCCTTTGTTGAATTTCAATATCTGGAAGACGTTAAGTTCCCCACTTCTCCTGCGCTTCGCGGGTGACGTTCGCGAAGCCGATTTATTTCAACATGAAATAGAATTTTACCCATCCAATGTTCTAGCCGGACACATGGGCATTCTTCCCTCAGCCATTGGTTGGGATCCAATTATTCGTCTGCAAGCCGGAAGCTTGAAAGTTGCAGAGTTAATGAAAACAAACGAAGTGAATTTTAATAACGAAGTCCTCGCGCAAAATCTATAATTGATGAACGAAGAAAATAAAATCGAGAAGTTGTCCGATTTGGATTTCAATAAATTCAAGACATTGGCGAACGATGAATCGCTTTCGCGTTATGAGAAAATTGGATTCTTCAATCACTTTCGTGAAGGGAAAGAAGCACTGATTTGGGAAGACATTCAATCGAAAATTTCTTCGCTAACACTTGACGGCGCGCGTATTCTAGACATTGGTCCGGGCTGCAGCGATTTGCCTTTCATGCTTTTGAAAAATGCTGAAGAGAAAAAGCAAAATGTTGTGCTCATCGATTCGGAAGAGATGCTCAATCAACTACCAGACTTCGATTTTTGTGATAAGTTTTCGGCTATGTTTCCCAACGAAACGAAGCAGTGGTCGAAGGAAAACAAGAACACCTTTCAAGCAATCATTTGCTACAGCGTCCTGCATTACATAGCCATTGAATCAAGTGTTGAATTATTTGTTGAAGCCGTCTGCGATTTGCTTGCACCAGGCGGAATGGCACTCATTGGTGATATTCCGAATGTTTCCAAACGCAATCGTTTCTTCAGCTCGGAAGAAGGCATTCAATTCCACCAAAACAACCACGGTCCGAATTCATTTCCAGAAATTAACTGGAATGAAAAAAAGCCAGGAGAGTTCAATGACGATGATGTTTATTCAATTTTGAAAATGGCAAGAACGAAAGGCCTCGAAGCATTCGTGCTTCCTCAAAATAGCAGTTTGCCTATGGCGAATAGAAGAGAAGATATCTTATTTGTAAAGCACGGATAACATGAAAAATAAATTAATCATTTTTGGAAATACAGAGTTTGCTGAAATAGCATACGAATATTTCACACATGATAGTGACTATGATGTTGTAGCCTTCTGCGTGCATCGCGAATACATTAACAAGGAAGAGATTTTTGGATTGCCTTTGGTCGCGTTTGAAGACATTACCGAGCTGTATGCACCTTCAGAACATGCGTTCTTCGGGGCTTGTGTATATACAAAATTAAATAGACTTCGCACCGAAGTTTACTTTGAAGCAAAGGCTCTCGGATATGAAATTGCTTCCTATGTAAGCTCTTATGCTTTCGTGTGGAGAAATGTAAAATTGGGTGAACACGTTTTCATATTCGAAGACAACACCCTTCAACCGTTCACCGAAATTGGAAACAATGTTGTGCTTTGGAGCGGCAATCACATTGGACATCATTCGAAGGTCGACGACAATTGCTTCATCTCTTCGCACGTAGTAATAAGCGGAGGAGTATCTATTGGAAAGAATTGTTTCCTCGGTGTGAATAGTACCATAAATAATGCAGTGAGCATTGGCGACGATTGCCTGCTTGCTTCCGCGGCTTTAGTTGTGAAAAATATTCCGGAAGATTCCATTGTAAAAGGAAAAGATATCTCTCCCGTTTCATGTCGCGCATACCATAAACTTACTCCCCGATGAATTGGAAGCGCCTCGGAAGAATTGTCGAAGCCAATCCGAATTTGGAATGGTCTCAGCAATACGCTGCTATTCCTACCGTGCGTATTTTAAACGAAGAAATTATTCGCGTTTACTACTATTCCATGGATGAATACTTCAATGGAAGAATCAGTTACGTAGATGCTTCAGCAAGCAATCCGACGGATATTATTTTTCGAAGTGAAAATGTTTTGCTCGATATCGGAACGCCTTCTTCCTTCGACGATGGTGGAGTATGTCCGCTTCAATTCCTTCAATACAAGAATGAAAATTGGTTGTACTATCTGGGTGTGCAACGCACAACAGATGTGCCATACAGATATTTTGCCGGAGTGGCGAAAGAACAAGCCGATGGCTCATTTCAGCGTTTTCAAAACAGTCCTATTTTGTTACCATCAACTTCAGAACCAGACATTCGAAGTGCTGTTTCCATTATCTCGGAAGCAGAGAAATTGCGCATGTGGTACGTGGGTGCTTCAGGATGGATAGAGGTAAACGGAAAATCTGTTCCGACGTATCGCATTCATCACGCAACTTCAATCGATGGTTTGCATTGGGAAGTAGATCGCCTAGACTGCATTAATTTTCAGAATGAAGATGAATTCGGATTCGGAAGACCGTGGGTCATGAAAACCAAATTCGGATTTGAAATGTACTACAGTGTACGAACGAAGTCAATGGGCTATCGCCTAGGCTACGCAACGTCTGTAGACGGATATACGTGGGATAGAAAAGATAGAGAACTTAATTTTTCTGTTGGAACTGCCGACTGGGAAAACGAGTCGGTTTGCTACCCGTGTGTCGTCGATGTGAATGGAAAACGATTTCTGTTTTACAACGGAAATCAGAATGGAAAAACAGGTTTCGGCGTTGCCGTATTGGAGGAAGAATTATGAAAATTATCCGTTACACAGAAGAGTATCGTTCGCAATGGGAAGAGTTTGTTTCCTGCAGCAAAAACGGAACCTTTCACCTATCAAGAAATTTTATCGATTATCACGGAACGAAATTCATTGACCACTCGCTGTTAGCTTTTGATGAAGATAAATTGGTTGGCGTTTTAGCCATGAATGAAAGCGGAAAGGATGTATTCGCGCATCAAGGTTTAACTTATGGCGGATGGGTGCTTTCGCAAAATATTCGTCTCGATGAATTTCATGAACTATTCAAGAATTTTTTGAACTACTTATCGGCTCAGGGTTCTGAAACGTTGCATTACAAAACTATTCCATACATGTATCACCAAGTTCCTTCTCAGGAAGATCTTCATATGATGCATTTGGCTGAAGCAGTATGTAATGGGCAACACGTGAATCCGATCATTATTCCTTCCAACGTTCCGAAGTTTCAAGAGCGCAGAGCACGCGGAATGAAGAAGGCGGTGAAAGAAGGAATAGCCATTCGCGTATCGGAAGACTTCGATTCGTATTACACCATTGTGGAAGATTTGCTTGCGGCTTATTCTTCAACACCGGCGCATTCAAGAAGTGAAATACTTGATTTACATAAAAGATTTCCAAATGAAATCGGATTGCATGCTGCCTTCCATGGAGAGGAAATGTGCGCGGGTATTTTGTGCTTCAACACACCGAATTGTGTGCGTTTTCAATACATCGCTTCCACGTTAGAAGGGAAAGAGAAAGGCGCTTTGGATTTGCTTTTCGCAACGCTTATTCAAGAGACGTTTTCTAAAAAGAATTACATAGATTTTGGAACGAGTACCAACAATCAAGGTGCCTCTTTGGCCTTGGGTATTTCGCAACAGAAAGAAGGTTTTGGCGCACGCACTAGCGTTCAGCCTATTTACACATTAGCGCTAAATTCCGTAAATTGGGATGCTTTAAATGCATTTGTTTCATGAAGAAAGTATCTGTAGTCATTCCGTGTTTTCATGTTGAAGAATTTATTCTTCCACTCTTTCATAACATGCAAGAGGTAGAGAAACAATTGAACAGCATGAACCTATCGTTGGAATTGGTGTGCGTTGACGATGGAAGTAAAGACGGGACTTGGGATGAATTGCTGAAGCATCGTCACTTAATCAAAGACACCCAAGTGGTGCGATTAACGCGCAACTTCGGAGCAATCTGTGCGAGCAATGCAGGATTGAAGTTGGTAACTGGAGACGCCTGTACCATCTACGCAGCAGACCTTCAAGATCCATTAGCGCTTATTCCTGAAATGGCGCAGCTCTGGTTGAATGGAGAGAAATACATCACTGCGGTTCGCGCCAAAAAACGAAAGGATCCATTGCTTACGCGCATTTACGCGAAGCTGTATTATGTTTTGGTGAAGTTGTTTGTGATGAAAGATTTTCCGGAAAGAGGATTCGATATCGCGTTTTGGGACGGAAGCATTCTTCAGTATTTGAAAAACACGTCGAAGAACATCAATCGCTCGCTGTTCTCGCATTGGCTGGGATTTAAGCCGTATGTTATCGAGTACGAAAGAAGAGAGCGTTCAAGCGGAAAGAGCGGGTGGACGTTTTCAAAGAAATGGAAGTTGTTCCTCGACTCGTTTTTAGGATTCTCCGTCGTTCCCATTCGATTTATTTCATTCATTGGAATGTGTGTTTCTTTCCTCAGTTTTGGATACGGAATTCTCATGCTCGTTGGTGGAATAACTGGAAGAATTTCAGAACCCGGTTTCGCAACAGTGACTTCTTTGATCACATTTCTTTTGGGATTGGTGATTGTAATGCTTGGCGTCATTGGTGAATATTTGTGGCGCATTTTCGATGAAGTAAACAAACGTCCCGAATCCGTTATTGAAGAAATATTAAGAAATGAGTAAGATTGTAATTTTCGGACTTTCTGCATTGTATGCCACGCTATCAGTGATGGGAGCTTCGCTTATCAAATTAACCCTGAACAGTTGGGGCGCTGAACAACGCGGACTGGTTTCAGTGAAAGATTATTTTTCCTTTTTATTCGAACCGAAAGTATTCTTCGGAATGGGAATTATTTTCGTTTCGGCATTGGTCTTATTTAAGGCCCTTTCGTTGAGCGATTTCAGCTACGTTATTCCCGTGAGTGCTGCAGTGAATTTTATTCTCACAGCTTCGGTGGCTGCAGTGTTTTTCGGAGAGAAATTAGCGTGGAACAACATTGTTGGAATAGCGCTTATTATCGCCGGAGTATTTGTCATTAACCTGAAAAGAGCATGAGCAAGATTCTAGTCACTGGTGCTGCCGGATTCATTGGCTCTCATCTCACAGATGCCTTGCTTGAAGCGGGACATGAAGTTGTGGGTTTCGATAATTTGTCTAACGGAAAAATACGCAACCTTGAAAGTGCATTGGAGAACAATGCGTTTCAATTCGCGGAAGGAGACATTTGTGAGGAAGCTCAAGTGAATGAAATCATGAAGGGAATTGATGTGGTGTATCACTTGGCTTGCCTCGGTGTTCGTCATTCCATTCACAGTCCTTTTGAAAACCACCGGGTAAATGCGGAAGGCTCACTTCGTGTTTTGGAAGCCGCTAGACAAGAGAACGTTTCGAAGTTTTTCTATATATCAACGTCTGAAATCTATGGCGACATTCAAACGTTTCCAATTGATGAGTTGGGAGTTCCGGCTCCGAAAACAGTTTACGGAAGTAGCAAGTTAGCTGGAGAAAACTACGCCTATTCATACAACGTGTGTTATGGACTTCCAACCGTAATCACTCGGATCTTCAATAACTACGGACCACGCGCCCATTACGAAGGAGATGCTGGAGAGATTATTCCGCGGAGCATTGTTCGGATGTTGAACGGTGAAGCGCCAGTCGTTTTTGGAAAGGGCGATGTAACGCGTGATTTCTTTTTTGTGAAGGACACCGCGCGCGCACTTGTTGGATTAATTCAGAATGATAAGGTTGTTGGAGAAATCATAAACATTGGAACCGGCGTTGAAATTTCTATGAAAGAACTCATGGAAGTTCTCATCGAGGAAATGGGGTTGAAAGACCGAATGAACATTCGGTTTGAAGAAGATCGTCCGGCAGATGTTCCTCGCTTGTGGGTGAATCCAGGGAAGTTTAAAGCGTTAACCGGTTTTGAAAATGATATGGATTTTCGTGAAGGATTGAGAGAAACGATTGCGTATTACAAGACATTGAATCAGACCAACGATTTAATGAATGAAATAGAAATTCAAAATTGGAAGAAATGAAAATCCCGGTAGCAAAGCCATATCTAGGAGTTGAAGAAGCGCAATTGGCCTACGACACCATTCTAACGAATTGGGTAACTCAAGGTCCGCGCGTAGCAGAGTTTGAAGAGAAATTTGCGAGATATGTTGGAAGTGAATACGCTGTGGCGGTAAGCAATTGCACGACGGCTTTGCACTTGTCGCTCATTGCAGCGGGTATTGGCCCTGGCGACGAAGTCATTTGTCCGAGCATGAGTTATATCGCTACAGCAAACGCAATAGTTTATGTAGGAGCAACGCCTGTTTTTGTTGAAGTGAAATCTGAAACTTACAACATAGATCCTGCAGACGTTGAGCGAAAGATTACTTCACAGACGAAAGCTATCATCGGTGTTCATCAGATTGGTCGTCCTTTCGAGATAGACGAAATAAAAACGTTGTGCGCGAAGCACAGCCTAATCTTAATTGAAGACGCTGCTTGTGCCGCGGGTTCTTCCTACAAAGGAAAAAAGATTGGTTCGCATTCAGACTTGGTGTGTTTTTCATTCCACCCGAGAAAGGTGATTACAACGGGAGACGGAGGCATGATAGCCACTTCAAACGTAGAATACGCAGAACGATTGAAACGCTTGCGTCAGCATGGAATGAGCGTAAACGATCGTGTTCGTCACCTCAGCGACAAGATTATTGTTGAAGATCATTTGGAAGTCGGATATAATTTCCGAATGACCGATATTCAGGCGGCTGTAGGAATTCGTCAATTGGAAAAATTAGATGCCATTGTTGAACGAAGAAGAGAAATTGCACAATTCTATTTGAATGAGTTGAACGGCATCGAATGCATTCGTTTGCCTTTTGAAAGTGAAAACGATTTCACCAATTGGCAGTCGTTTTCAGTTTACATAAAACCTACTTGTCCAATTTCAAGAAACGATATCATGCAGAAAATGCTCGACTTCGGTATTTCAACAAGAAGAGGCATCATGACCTCACATCGTGAAACAGCATACAAGACAAGAGGTGTAGACATTTCGCTTCCGATTTCTGAAGATGCCGCCGATCGTAGCATTGTGCTTCCACTATATGTACCGATGTCGCAAGAGGAAATGGATTATGTCATCAAACATTTCAAAGCATGTTTGAATCAAGATTAAGCATTCCACTATCCAACCGAGAAGAAAGAAGTTTTATTTTCGCTTTGGTTGTTTTTAAGTGCTTACTCTTTGCTTACCTCTTTTTTCAATATTCAAATTATTGGCAGTCGGGACCCGTTGAAGGTCTTGCCGTTCATGCCGGAGATACATCGGGATATTTTAATCCAGCTGAATCTTTATCGCAAGGGGCGGGGTACTCAAGCGTTTGTCGAATGCCGGCATTCGTTCCGATTTACTCCGCAATAAGCGCAATCTTCAATCCGTTTATCGCGTATCAGTTTGTTGTCGTGCTTCAGTTTTTATTGGGTGTCTGCAGTGTTTTATGGGTAGCGCGAATCGCAGGGCATTTAGCACAGAACAAACGTGCGTATTACATGGCAGGAATCATTTACGCTTCTTCTTTTCTCATAGCAGTTTGGGAACCGATGCTACTTTCCGATAGTCTTGGAAATTCATTTTTAGTTCTCGGGTTTTACTTCGCGATACGTTTCAAAAATGAAATGAATTGGAAACTCGTTTTTTGGTCGTCGTTGTTTTTGACTTGGTCAATCTTCTTCCGTCAAATTCACGTGCTCTTCATTCCAGTCCTCTATTTTTTAATGTTGAAGAAGGAAGTGTTCTTCAAAACATCATTGCTCTTCGCTATTCCAATTTTATTAGCATTTGGAAGCTGGACAGCCTACAACTATTCGAAGACAAACCGCTTCATTCCGCTCGTCGATTCATTTTCATCCTGCTACGGTTATATGCCCGAACAGCTCGTTGCCATTCGCGATTTGGTCATTGCTTGGGGAGAAGACTGTCAGCCTTGGGTTCCGAATTCGGCTTCGAATTATTTAATCGCAAAAGATGGATGCACATCTTCACCGTTGAATAATCGTCATTACACAACGGCCTACGGTGCTGCTGAAATGAAACAGTTGAAAGAAGACTACCACCGCTTTTATTACGATTTGCAAGGAACGCAAAAAGATAGTTTGGGAAATGAAATTCTTTCGCGAGCCAGAAAATACAAGCAGGTCTATGCACATGAGCATCCTTCAGATTATTATATTCTGAATCGTTTTCGATTGATGAAACAGTTTCTTTTTCCTGCAAGAATCGATAATATTCCTGGTCCAGCTTTCGCTCAAATGAACCTCATTCAGAAAGGAGTGAAGGTAGGGTCCTACGCGTTGTTATTATTGGTGAATGTGCTTGCATTGGTGCTTTTTATTCCAGTAGTACTGAACGATTTGAAGAACAGATGGTGGTTGATTACGGGATGGTTACTATTCTTTGTTTTAGGCGGAGTCCTTGGATTCATTGAGCAGCGCTATTTGGTTCCATGTTATTTCTTCTTTACGATTATTGTCGCTGTAGGAATTTCCAGTTGGAAATTGAAACGTAGCGCGTAAATTTGAAGAATATGCAAATCGTACTTTTTGAAGACCACATGGTCAATTCATTTTTACCGCTCTCACACACGCGCGCAATTGCAGATCTTTTTGCTGGAATGTATTCTGTTCAAGATCGGTGGAAAATGTTTTTCGAACAGGATTCACTATTCATTCAAACCAGAAGTTCGTTGCAAGATTTGTATGGCGCGGTTCCAGCCGGTGAGAGTTTGTACATTAATTCACGACTCATTCCGAGCAACGAAGCAGTTGCAGCGATTCAAAGCTTGCAGCCGAATGAATCGTTTTTCATCCATGAAGTGTGCGTTGCTGCAAGAGGTTTGCATACCAATTGGGACACCTTTGAGCATCGCGTATGGACAGCAGAGGCCATGTGGTTAAACGGAATAACAGATTTATTTTCAATAAACGATTATTTACTTCGTGAAGATTTCGCTTTAGCGAATAAAAGTAATGGAGCGAGGCCAAGTCAATATTGCAGAGTTATTGGGGAAGAAAAGAACTTATTCATTCACGCTACAGCGAAGGTTTTCGATGCGGTGTTGAATGTGGAAAGCGGACCTATATTCATTGATGAAGGAGCAGAGGTGATGGAAGGAAGTATGTTGCGCGGTCCTTTGTACATCGGGAAACACGCGGTGTTGAAGATGGGAACGAAATGTTACGGACCTTCTTCATTCGGTGAAGAATGTCGCATAGGAGGAGAGACGTCGAACGTTGTTTTTCATTCATTCAGCAACAAAGGTCACGATGGTTTTTTGGGAAATTCAGTCGTTGGTTCTTGGGTGAATTTTGGAGCCGATTCCAATTGCAGTAATTTGAAGAACAACTACAGCAGCGTTTCCATTTCGAATGATTTAGATCGAAACGAATTCAACACGGGACTTACTTTTTGTGGAGCACTCGTAGGCGATCACGCGAAGTTTGGAATTAATACCATGCTTAATACCGGCACCTATGTAGGCGTTGCAGCCAATGTTTTTGCCGGAGACTTCCCACCGAAATGCGTTCCTTCCTTTACTTGGGGAACAGGTGTGGTAGAGCACAACTTAGACAAAGCCATTCAAACAGCGGAACGCATGATGGAACGCCGTGGCAAGGAAATTTCAGTAGCTGAAAAGGCTGTATTGACGTATGTATTTAAAATAACAGCTGCTTCTCGGTCATAAAGGCAGAGGAAAATAAGTGGCATTGACATTGAAAACGGAGGAGTATGAATAAAGAAGTAGAGCACTATTTTTTTTCTGACGAAGAAAACAATCAAGAATATATTCCCCTCATTTCAGCAGAGGACGAAGACAATATGGCGAATGAGGAAACACCTGAAGTGTTGCCTATACTGCCGCTAAGAAATACCGTTCTTTTTCCAGGTGTGGTTATTCCAATTACTGTTGGAAGAGACCGCAGCATTCGCCTCATTCAAGACGCAAACGCAGGAACGAAAACCATTGGCGTAGTAGCACAGCGCAATGCAGACATGGAAGATCCCTCCTTCGAAGACCTTCATCTCATAGGAACACAGGCCACCATTTTGCGCATGTTACGCATGCCCGACGGAAGCACAACCGTTATTCTTCAAGGTAAAAAGCGCTTCTCGATTCAGGGTTTGGTAAAAACTGACCCGTATTTTGAAGCGCAGGTTTCGGCATTTGAAGAAATCAACAACAAAGCGGAAAGTAAAGAGCAGCAAGCGTTGTTCGAATCACTTCGTGATCACGCGTTGAACATCATTAATCTTTCTCCGGATATTCCAAGCGAAGCCGCTTTAGCCATCAAGAACATAAGCGGATTGTCATTCCTCACTAACTTCATTTCATCGAACATGAAGGCAGACGTAGAGAAGAAGCAAGAGCTTTTAGAAATTGCAGATTTAGATGAAAGGGCGAAGAAGGTATTTGAGCAATTGCATAACGATTTGCAAATGCTAGAAATGAAGAAAGAGATTCAGAAGAAGGTTCACATTGATATTTCGAAGCAACAACGCGAGTATTTTCTAACGCAGCAAATCAAGCAGATCCAAGACGAACTTGGAGCAAATCCGCAGAAAGAAGAAATTGATGCCAAGCGTGAAAAAGGGAAGTTGAAGAAGTGGCCCGAAAATGTTCGATTGGCTTTTGAAAAAGAATTGGCAAAACTGGAGCGCATGAATTCGCAAGCTGCGGAATACAGCGTGCAATCTAACTATGTTGAATTGTTGCTAGACCTGCCTTGGAGCGAAACCAGTCAAGATAATTTCGATTTGCATCATGCGAAGGAAGTACTCGACCGTGATCATTTCGGATTGGAAAAAGTGAAGGAAAGAATTCTTGAGCATTTAGCAGTGTTGAAAATAAAAGGCGATATGAAATCGCCAATCATATGCTTATACGGCCCTCCAGGTGTAGGAAAAACATCACTAGGAAGGAGCGTTGCGGAAGCAATCGGAAGAAAATACGTCCGCATGTCTTTGGGCGGATTACACGATGAAGCGGAGATTCGCGGACATCGCAAGACATACATTGGCGCTATGCCCGGACGCATCATTCAGAACTTGAAAAAGGTAGGAACATCGAATCCGCTTTTCGTTTTAGATGAGATAGATAAGATGGGGCAGGGGGTTCACGGTGATCCGAGTTCTGCTATGTTGGAAGTCTTGGATCCAGAGCAAAACCACGCGTTCTACGATAATTTCGTAGAGTTGGAATACGATCTTTCGAAAGTCATGTTCGTCGCGACGTGCAACTCTTTATCTACGCTGCAAGCCGCGCTTCGCGATCGTTTAGAGATCATTGAAGTCAACGGATATACCCTCGAAGAAAAATTAGAAATTGCGAAGCGCCATTTGGTGCCGAAGCAATTAACTGAAAACGGACTAACGGAAAAAAACATTTCTTTCAATGATGAAGTCCTTTCATTCTTGATTGAATCTTACACGAATGAAAGCGGAGTTCGTTCACTCGAGAAACGAATTGGTAAAATGGTTCGCCACCGAGCGAAGCAAATGGCCTTTAAGGAAAAATATAAAGCTGCGTTAACGAAAGAAGATGTTTCGAAGGCCTTAGGCGTGAGCTATGAAAAAGATAGATATGTCGACAACGACGTAGCCGGAGTAGTTACAGGATTGGCCTGGACACCAACAGGTGGCGATATTTTATTTATTGAATCGAGCCTAACTCAAGGAAAAGGAAAACTCACATTAACAGGGAATTTGGGTGATGTCATGAAGGAAAGCGCAACACTTGCGTTGGAATACTTGAAGGCACATTCGAGTCTGCTCGAAATGGAAGCGAAAGTGTTCGATGAAACGAATGTGCATATTCACGTTCCCCAAGGCGCCGTTCCAAAAGACGGCCCAAGCGCAGGTATTACCATGTTAACGGCGCTTGCGTCTGCCTTCACAAAACGTAAAGTGAAGAAGTTTCTCGCAATGTCAGGAGAAATCACACTCCGAGGAAAAGTCCTTCCCGTAGGCGGTGTGCGCGAGAAAATTCTCGCCGCGAAGCGCGCAGGAATCAAAGAAATAATTCTCTGCGAGAAAAATCGAAGAGACATCGACGAAATCGATGAGCGCTACCTGAAAGGTTTGAAGTTTCACTTCGTGACAGACATGCACGAGGTCATAGACAAAGCTCTTCTGAAAGAAAAAGCAAAGTAAGCTGTGAAATATATTCAGAACTATTTCGTTACTTGCAAGCCTGAATCATGAAAAAACAACTCCTCACTTTTGTCCTTTGCGCAGCTTCACTTTGCAGCTTCGCGCAAGCGGGCACCACTGTTTTTTCAGGAATCAATATCTTCGGTTCCGCCCGCGTTGCGGCAATTGGCGGCAATGCCATAGCGCTTTGTGCCAGTGATATCAATACTGCCGCCGTTAATCCAGCACTCATCGATTCGCTCCTGGATCGAAAACTAGCCATGAGCTACGTGCGCTATTTTGGACAATCGAATTTCGGATATTCAACCTTCGGATTCCATCCAACAAAAAGTAAATTCGCGTTTGCTGGAACACTCCAATACTTCGGATACGGAACCAGCGCAAGACTCGATGGATTGGGAAACGATCTAGGGTCGTTCACTTCAAACGAATACGCCTTAACACTTGGCGCATCTTACAAGGTCGATTCCTTGTGGCGTGTAGGCCTGAACTTAAAAAATTTATATTCCGTTTTCGACACCTACTATTCTTATGGTTTAGCCATAGACGCCGCTGCAACGTATTTCCAACCGAAAACCAATTTTGCGGCAAGTTTCGTTTTGAAAAATGTAGGCATGCAACTCGTTACCTACCGCGAAAACTCAAGAGAAAAACTTCCACTTGAACTTCAAATCGGAATAAGCAAACGCCCGAAGAATGCTCCGTTCTTGTTTCACATCGCCTACGAAAACGTGCAGAAGTGGAACGTCAAATACACAGATCCGAATGCTACAATCATCGTTGATCCTTTAACCGGATTGCCCGTTGAAGATCGCACCTGGGAGTTCGGAGATTTACTTATGCGTCACCTAGTCATAGGCACTGAAATTATTCTTGGGAGCAATGTGCGCATTGGCCTCGGATACAATTATCGTCAACGAAAAGAGCTTTCGATTCCGAATAGACCGGCGACTGCTGGACTCTCGTTCGGAACAACTGTCAACTTCAAAAAGTTCCAATTGAGCTACGCTCGAAGCATTTATCACGTGGCGGGCGGTTCCAATCACCTTACTTTTACAACTTCAATATAAAATCATGAAATTTAAAGCAGGGGTATTATCCGGTGACGAAGTTACCGAAGTGTTGAACGATGCAAAGGCACACGGCTACGCATTGCCAGCAGTAAATGTAATTTCAACGAACAGTGTGAACGCAGTTCTTGAAACCGCTCGCGACTTGAACTCGCCTGTGGTGGTTCAATTCAGCAACGGTGGCGGAGCATTCTACGCTGGTAAAGGGCTTGACAACAAAAATCAAGAAGCTGCCATTCTTGGCTCTGTGAGCGGTGCACATCATGTGCATTTAATGGCAAAGGCATATGGTGTTCCTGTTATCATGCACACAGACCATTGCGCGAAGAATTTACTTCCTTGGATGGATGGAATGATGGAGCACGGGTTGGCGCATTTCGAAAGAACAGGACGTTCGTTATTCAGCTCACACATGCTCGATTTCTCTGAAGAACCTCTTCATGAAAACATTGAATTGAGCGTTGAGTATTTCAAAAAAATGACTCAAATGGGAGTTACACTTGAGATTGAATTGGGTGTTACCGGTGGTGAAGAAGATGGTGTTGACAACAGTGATGTGGATAGCAGCAAGCTATACACGCAGCCGGAAGAAGTGGCTTATGCCTACGAACACATGAATACAGTTTCAAATCGCTTCACTGTAGCAGCTGCCTTCGGAAACGTTCACGGCGTATACAAGCCAGGAAATGTGAAGTTGTCTCCAGTAATCTTGAACAATTCGCAAGAGTTCATTCAGAATAAATTCAATACCGGATCGAAACCAGTAAACTTCGTTTTCCACGGTGGAAGCGGTTCTTCTCGTGAAGAGATTCGCGAAGCCATTTCATACGGGGCGGTTAAAATGAATATCGATACCGACATGCAATACGCATACATGGTTGGAATCCGCAACTACATGTCAAGCAAAGCAGCGTATTTACAAAATCAAATTGGAAATCCAGATGGCGACGATAAGCCAAACAAAAAATTCTACGATCCACGCGTTTGGTTACGTGAAGGAGAAAAGGAATTTGTAGCTCGCTTAAAGCAAGCATTCGAAGATTTAAATGCAGTTGGACGTAACGTGTAATTAGCGCGCTACTGCTATTGCTTTCACTATTACGGCGTTTTCATTGCTTAATCGCAATTGATAAACGCCGTTTTCGTATCCGCTTAAATCAAGGATGTGCAACGTTTGATTATTGAGTTTCTGCGTTGAAATTAATTTACCGGTGTTATCGAACAGCGATAAATAAGTGTTTTCATTCATGAAATCCCATTGAATGTTTACCAGATCGCGTGTTGGATTAGGATAAATTTTCAAGTTGGAAGCGAATATCTCCTGAACAGAAACGTCGACACTCACAGCGTAAAACTGCGTGCTTTCGCAACCGTAGACATTCGTCCAAGTCATTTGTATTTCGCCAACTCCCGTTATGAACTGATCCCACACCACTTCAATCACATTCGTTCCTTGCCCAGACACTATGGTTCCCCCTGTTACAATCCAGTTGTATGTATAATCCGCAAGCGAAGCTACTGCGTATGAATACGTGCTGTTGTAGACCGCATTCGGCTCACCGGAGATTGTAGGAATCTGCGGCTCTGGATATTGTTGAACGGCAACTTCAGAATAAGAAGAACAGCCATGAATATCGGTATGAGTAACACCGTATGTGCCGGCATCAACGATATAAATAGTGTCAGCTGCATCTGTTGTCGTCCATAAATTACCGCCAACATAATTCGACCACAATGGAGAAGCAACGTTTTTACAAAAGAACAATTCACCGCCGATTACAGGCGCTGCGGGTGCATCATACGAGTTCACATAAACAGTATCTGAGGTTGCGCAAAGATCTTGGAAAGAATAAGCGTAGGCATAGCTTCCTGAAAGAATTGGAACAACGGTTCCTTCCGCAGTAACACCAAATCCACTCCATGCACCTCCCACAGGCGATGCATTAGAAGCTAAATCAATCATGTCGCTTGGCATGCACACGTTTACATCAGGACCTGCTGTCATTTGAAGAGGAACAGCTATGTTGAAATAAGTTGAATCTATATTGGTACATCCGTTTCCATCGGTAAATGAATATTGAAGACCGAACGTTCCTTCGGTCGTTGGTGCGAATGTGTTATTGGAAACATTCACTCCAATCCAAGTTCCTAGATCGGGTGTTGCATTCAACGCAAACGGTCCGTTAGAAATGCAAACCGAAGTATCTGCTGCAGCTGTTACAATTGGAAGTTCAAAGACTGTAATTCCAAGCGAGTCGGTATCTGTGCAACCAAATTCATTGGTCACAAGCAATTGAATCATCTCAGTTTGAATCACAGTAATCGTAGTGTCGCTAGACCCTGTAGACCAAGATGGAATTCCAATTGTAGAAGTCAGCTGAACTTCATTTCCTAAACAAAATGAAGTTGGGCCATTTGCAACAATTGTAGCAATCGGATTCGGATTAACCACCACAGTAACGGCCGCGGATGTTGCAGAGCAATTGAAGTTGTTTGTTTGTGTTACTGTGTAATCTCCAGCGGCATAAACAAGCAAAGTGCTGTCAGCTGAATTGTCACTCCACAGATAGACAGCATCTATGCTGCTGGCCAAAAGAACGCTATCGCCTTCACAAAATGTTGTGGCAGACAAGGGCGTAATGATTGGGGTTGGAAGAGGATTCACCGTAATGGAAGTTCCCGCTG
Organism: Chryseobacterium gleum; assembly: GCA_945878835.1. Lineage (GTDB taxonomy): Bacteria > Bacteroidota > Bacteroidia > Flavobacteriales_D > Sanyastnellaceae > CAIZGX01. Next base: position 18,854 of record CAMCUG010000002.1, read on the forward strand.
AATTCGCAACGCAATTGTCAGCATTGGTAACAGCTACGGTATATGTCCCTGCTGAATCAACAACAATAGAAGGAGAAGTTTCGCCAGTACTCCACAAATAAGCTGTTCCTGAATTCGCTGTTAACGTTGCTGTTGTATCTGCGCAGAAAGTTAAAGGGTTTAATGAAGATATCGCTGCGGTTGGATACGAAACAGCAATTGAAATTGTTGCAGTGGCATTAGATGTTCCAGCTGTAGCTGTGCACGTGTATGTTGTAGAAGCTGCTGTTGGCGAAACAACAAGGGTGTTCCCAATAGTACCTCCGTTCCACACATAACCAATAACAAATGGGTTGTAAACCGCGGCAGGTAATGAAGTGCCTGCAAATGTTCCTATTTGTGGAATGGCTACCGACGGAAATGTAACTCCCGACGTTGCTCCTGGCGCACCTATGGTTATGGCTGGGCTGGAAGTAATAGTACTGAAGTTGGCTTGGCTTCCCATATCGAATGGCATATGAACAATGACATTCTGCATATTCGCAGAAATTAATTTCCTCTGGTAAATAGCGCTGACATCAGCGGCAGACAAGGCAATCTTCCAAACACGAAATTCGTCGAGTTGACCCAAGTATCCATCATTAGGGTCAGCGTCAATACCTCCCAAAGGAGGATAGAAATTTCCAAGATTCGGACGGAAAGCCACGGTTAAAGGAATTCCAGAGTTAGCAGGCGTATCCGCATAGTTAGACCCATTTGATCGCGTTCCAACCGAAACCCCATCAATGAATAGTTCAAAATTATTGGAAGTGTACACAACGGCACAATGATGCCATCCAATCAAATTCGCTGCGTATGTTAAGCGCGAAGCGGAAAAATCATGGCTAAATTCCATAACTGAAATACCATTTTTCCCGACTGAAATTCCTGAAGATCTTCTTTGTAAACCACTAAAAATACTCTGTGGATATACAGCGTAATTCTGTCCAGCTTGTCCGTCATAAATTCCAATTCCGTCAACATGCTCTTGAAGAAGCACAATGGAATCCGGTGTGTTGAACCAAAACTCATAGGAGAAAGTTTCTTTGGCTTGCTGTTGAACGTTACCTAGAATTATGGTTTGACCTGTAACGCGGTTAAAGTTGAGAACTCTGTTCGGAAGATCCGCTGTGGCTGTGAGTGTGTCACTTTCTCCTGGACATAAAACCACGTCGTTAGAGGTAATGCTTAACGTTTGCGCATTCGAAATAATTGGAATAACGAAAATGATTAAAAGGAATAAGTAGTTTTTCATAATTAGAAATGATAATCAAATATAAGCACATCATCACCTGAATTAGTGATTACAAGTGTATTAAGTCTGTGTAAATAAATAGGAAATCTTGGATGCATTAATCTGCACCGTACCGCGGGTGAAAGAGCTGAATCTCTTCTTTCAATCTTGAGCGATCTATGTGAGTGTATATCTCAGTCGTCGTAATGCTCGAATGTCCGAGCATCTCTTGAACAGCGCGTAAATCGGCTCCAGCTTCCACCAAATGTGTTGCAAAGGAATGGCGAAAAGTATGTGGACTCACTTGCTTTTGAATCCCCAAGGCAACGCAGTTTTCTCGAATAATGGTGAAGATGTACATGCGACTTAATTTCTTTCCTCTTCGATTGAGGAATACAAAGTCTTCATGACCAGGTGCGAGCTTCATGTGATTGCGCATGTGCTCGAAATAATGCTGAATCCACTTGGTGGCCTCTTCTCCAATGGGAACGAATCTCTCTTTATTTCCCTTCCCCACAACACGCAAGAGCTGGTCGCTTGTGCGCATTTGAGAAATTTTCAAATCCGTAAGTTCGCTAACGCGAAGACCGCAGCTGTACAGGGTTTCTAAAATTGCCCTATTTCTTGTCCCTTCAGGTTTGCTCAAATCGCAATGCTCGATGATCGAAACCACTTCTTCAACACTTAATACATCTGGAAGTTTTCTTGAGGTTCGAGGCATCTCTATGAACTCCATCGGATCCACAGAAATCAGTTTTTCTAAGATTAAATAAGAGAAGAATCCCTTCAACCCAGAAATTATGCGAGATTGACTGGTTGCTTCAAGTCCCAGTTCATGGAGGAACTTAAGGAAGAAAGTTATGGTTTCATGCGTAATGGAGGAAACGGGAACACTCTCAGTAAACTGCTCCAATTTACCAACGTCTTTTAAATAGGCTGAACGGGTGGCTTCCGACAAAGATTTCTCTAAGCGCAAGTAGATGTCAAATCCCTTTTTTAATCCAGCCCAACTCATGTTACGAAGATAGACAAAACGAAAAACCCTCGCGAACGAGGGTTTTTCAGACTAATTACCTAAACAAATTCTAATTAACCAAAACTACAGGTAACCTTTGTTACTCGGCAGTATACTTAAATATTGTAATGTGCATTTGCACGTGATTTCACAATCTCTAAGCGTTCTTAGACATCACAAACATATAGCGACAATTCAGGCCTTTCATTTTAGTTTTTTCGACTTATAAACATAGGAATGTGAAACCGGATTTGTATTTTTAGAAAATTCATGTATATTTGCACTCGTTTTATTAAAGAATACAGATAATGAAAGCAGGAATACACCCAGAAACTTACCGTTTGGTAGTTTTCAAAGACATGTCGAATGAGTACGCGTTCTTAGGAAAGAGCACTTGCAATACCAAAGAAACAATCATCTGGGAAGACGGAAACGAATACCCTGTAATTAAATTAGAGATTACTCAAGCTTCTCACCCGTTTTATACTGGTAAGATGCAATTAGTAGATACAGCAGGTCGTATTGACAAGTTCAAGACGCGCTATGCAAAATTCGAGAAAAAATAATAATCATCACCGCTTACAAAGAAAAGCCACTCAAGCGAGTGGCTTTTTTTTTACTCAGTCGTCTAAAAACCATGTACTTTTGTACTCCGTATGAAAAACGTCGAAACCGCCTATCAATTGCTTCATTCAGCATTGAAGAATGTCTTTCTAAATAACTTCCAAATGGAAGTTTCTGACAGTGAAATCCAAATTCAAAAAACACGCAAAGACTTCGAAGGGGATTTAACGGTTGTCACGTTTCCATGGGTGAAAAAAATGGGAAAGTCGCCTGAAGAAGTTGGGCAAGCTATTGGCGAGGGACTTCAAATTGAAATCCCTGCAATTGAACGTTTCAATGTAGTGAAAGGATTTTTGAATCTTCATTTCAATGATTTATTCTGGGAGTCGCAGTTCGAGTTTGCCCTTCAACAAGAAAATTTAGGTTTGCCTACCACGAATTCGAAGCCTAGAATAATGGTGGAATATGCTTCGCCAAACACCAATAAACCACTGCATTTAGGGCACCTTCGAAATATTTTCTTAGGTTATTCAGTCTCCGAAATTTCCAAGGCGAACGGTCATTCGGTTACCAAAGTTCAAGTAATCAACGATCGCGGAATACACATCTGTAAAAGCATGATCGCTTGGATGGAGTCTGGGTTAAATGAAACCCCAGAGTCCTCCGAGATAAAAGGCGATAAGCTCGTTGGGAAATACTACGTAGAATACGATAAGAAATTTAAAGCGCAAGTCGCCGATTTGATAGCTTCAGGTGCTTCGAAAGAAGACGCCGAAGCGCAAGTTCCCATTGCAGTTGGCGCGCGAGAGATGTTGTTGAAGTGGGAAAACAAAGACGAAGAAACATTGGCATTGTGGTCGAAAATGAACGGATGGGTGTACGCCGGATTCGACGTGACCTACAAGACCATGGGTGTAGATTTTGACAAATTGTATTACGAAAGTGATACGTATATTTTAGGAAGAGAAGAAGTGATGAAGGGATTGGAAAGCGGAGTGTTTTTCAAGAAAGATGACGGAAGTATTTGGATTGATTTAACGGGCGAAGGATTAGACGAAAAGGTGGTGCTTCGGAAAGATGGAACCGCCATGTACATTACGCAAGACATTGGCACGGCCATGTTGCGTTTCCGAGATTATCCCGATGCGTCTTCGTTGATTTATACCGTAGGAAACGAGCAAGACTATCACTTCAAAGTCCTATTCAAAATATTGAAAAAATTAGGATTGGAACAGGCTGAAAAGTGCTTCCACTTGAGCTACGGCATGGTTGAACTTCCCGAAGGGAAAATGAAAAGTCGCGAGGGAACAGTTGTAGACGCCGACGATATTATGGCAGAGATGAAGCAAGTTGCGAAGCAAGTAGCCGAGGAACAGGGCAAGCTTGATGGAATGTCAGAGGAGGAAAAAGATCACTTGCATCACATTATCGGAATGAGCGCCTTGAAGTATTTTTTGCTTCGAGTAGACCCGAAGAAAAGTATGCTCTTCGATCCGAAGGAAAGTATAGACTTCAACGGGAATACAGGTCCGTTCATTCAATACGGGTATGTCCGCACACAAGCCATTCTTCGAAAGGTGGAAGGAGAATTATCTACGTTGAATTACAAGGGCGAACTTCACCCTTCTGAGCGACAATTGATCAAGCATTTGCTCGATTTGCCTGACGCGTTCGACGACGCCTCAAAAGCCTACAACCCTGCTGTGCTTGCTGCATACATTTATGAATTGGTTCGCGAATTCAATAGTTTTTATCAGCAATGTGCAATTTTACGCGAACCAAATAACGAGTTAAGAGTTTTTCGTTTAGCACTTACCAAGCAAGTGGGTGAGGTCGTAAAGAAAACAATGAATGTATTGGGAATTGAAATGCCCGAAAGAATGTAATTATGTCAACAGTAGAAGTGAAATTAAATTCAATTGAAGAGGCCATTGCCGATTTTAAAATCGGCAAAGTCGTTATTGTTGTTGACGATGAGAATCGTGAAAATGAAGGTGACTTCATTGCCCCAGCGGAAATTGTAACGCCTGAAGTAATTAACTTCATGACGAAGTTCGGAAGAGGCTTAATCTGCGTAGCGCTTACACAAGAACGTTGCGAAGAATTGAATTTAGACCTCATGGTCTCCAACAATACCGATCCACATAAAACAGCCTTCACGGTTTCCGTGGATTTAATTGGAAACGGATGCACGACAGGAATTAGCGCGCACGACAGATCGAAAACAGTTCAAGCCTTAATAGACTCAAGTACGCGTCCTGAAGACCTCGGAAGACCTGGACATATTTTCCCACTTATCGCGAAAGAAGGTGGGGTGCTCAGAAGAACAGGACATACAGAGGCAACTGTAGATTTAGCTCGTTTGTGTGGAATGAAACCAGCAGGAGCCTTGGTAGAAATAATGAACGACGACGGTTCCATGGCCCGTCTTCCGCAGTTGTTAGAGATTGCGAAGGAATTAGATTTGAAAATTATTTCAATAGAATCTCTCGTGGCTTATCGCCTTCAGCGAGAAACACTCATTGAAGAAACAAGAAGAGAGAATAGAAGTTGGTTGGGAATGGATGTTGAAGTGATTCACTTCGCAAGTGAATCACACCAAAGAAATCACGCCGCTTTGAAATTCGGTAATTGGAGTGATGACGAAGCGGTTCCTGTTCGTGTTCAAGCGGTGTCGTCTTATGGAGATTTTATTGATGTGCTTCTTCAACAACACAACTCACTCAACAGCTCGCTTCAAGCCATTCAAACAGAAGGAAAAGGATTACTCGTTTTATTGGAGAATGAAAAGCGAAACAACGACGATCGTGACTATGGAATTGGCGCGCAAATCATTCGCGCGTTGAACGTTTCAAAAATGAAATTAATTTCATCGGCTCAAATCAAACGTAGCGCCTTGGAAGGATACGGTTTAGAAATTTCAGAATACATTACGCTCTAATATTGAAGTTATGATTTTGCCAATAACCGCATACGGAGATCCCGTTTTGAAAAAGAAAGCGGAAGAAATTGATGAGAATTATCCGAACCTGAAGGAACTCATAGATAATATGTTCGAGACTATGTATGCTTCGAACGGCGTGGGCATTGCAGCACCTCAAATTGGAAAATCCATTCGTTTGTTTGTAATCGATGCCTCAGCGGTGGCTGAAGGAGAAGACGGAGATCCTTCTTGTGAAGATTTTAAACGTGTTTTCATAAACCCCATACTCTTCGAAGAGTCGGGAACTGAATGGATTTGCGAAGAGGGTTGTCTCTCTATTCCAAAAATTCGCGAAGACGTGAAGCGCAAGCCGAATTTGAAAATCGAATACTACGACGAGAATTGGGAGTTGTATGAAGAAGAGTTAGAGGGATTCGCCGCGCGCGTGGTTCAGCACGAATACGATCACATTGAAGGAATGCTCTTCATTGACCGTATTAACCCCCTTCGGAAACAACTTCTGAAAGGGAAACTTCGCGACATTCAAAAAGGAAATATTTCCACAGACTACAGAATGAAATTTTACAAAGGATGAGAATATTGTTTTTTATAGCCATTTCAGCATTTTTCTTTGCTTCATGCGGAACAAAAATAGCCGAAGCTCCAAAAGAAAAGAAAATCAATGGAGACTCTTTACTGAAAGTAGTCAATGATTTCGACGCGAATGTGAAAGCAGGAACTCCAATTGTGAAAATGTCACGCGAGCAACTTACGAATGTGGTGAAGGCCTGCAAAGAATTAGCGTTAATCACAACAGACCGAAATATGCAAGTCATGTATTTTGAAAAGGCCGGAAACATTAGCGGCGAGGCACATTTCAACGAAGAAGTTAAGAGCTGTTTCGAAAACGCATTTGCATTGGAAAATGATAAAGAAAAACTAGCTGAACTGCATTACATATACGCGTTCATTAACGATGCAAAACTAAAGCAGTTCGATATAGCACGTCAAGAGTATCAGCTTCTAATAACAGATTTTTCAACCTCATTTTGGGCTGAACAAGCTAAAATGGCATTAGAAGTTTTAGGTAAAACCGATGAAGAAATTTTAGCAATATTTAAAGCGAAGAGTGCTCAGTAGTATTTATATTTGAGCTATGGGCTTCCTCAAATATTTGTTGGCATTTGTTCTTCCAGCATTAGCATTCTTGGGTTTTGAGTGGGGGTATTTTTTTTCCTTTTCCACCTTTTTTTTTGCATTCGGAATAATCCCATATTTCGAGTGGAAATGTAAGCCCAGCCATTCGAATGTTCAAGCGGAAAAAGTGAAAAGTGCAATATGGTTTAAACTGTTATTGTATCTCACACTTCCCGCACAATTGCTTCTGTTCCATTTTTATTTTTCAGCTCAGATTAACCCAGACACTGATGCCTTTTCTTGGTTCGGGAATCTTACTGCTATGGGCATTATTTGTGGTGTTTTCGGAATAAATGTAGCCCATGAATTGGGGCATTCACCGAAGCTTTTCGATAGGCTAGTTGCACGAACTCTTTTAGGCAGTTCTTTATACATGCATTTTTATGTTGAACACAATAAGGGACATCATAAGTGGATAGGAACCATAAAAGACCCAGCAACCGCAAGGAAGAACGAATCGGTGTATAGATTTTGGTTGCGAGTTATTCCTGGAAGTTACTTCTCGGCTTGGAAAATTTCAAGGGATGAATGCAAGCGGAAAAACAGATCAGTCTTATTGAATGAGACATTGTTATATTCCTTGTTACAATTGGCTTTATGTATTGGCATATACCTGTGGAATCCTATTGCATTGTTTTCATTTGTCCTAGCAGCTTTGCTAGGTGCAATGTTACTCGAATCGGTTAATTACATTGAGCATTATGGATTAACTCGGAACAGAGTGAACGCCGACAGATATGAGCAAGTATCGCCTGAGCATTCCTGGAATTCTGATCACGTACTTGGTCGTGCGGTTCTGTTTGAATTAAGCAGACACAGCGATCATCATGCGAATCCAGAACGGTCTTATCAAGATTTGAGGTCATTAAATAGTTCAAAGCAGTTGCCATTTGGATACCCAGCAATGATTTTATTGGCCTTGTTTCCAACGAAATGGTTTAAAGTCATGAATCCACTTTTAAACGAATGAAAAGAAAAACAAAAAAAAGGCTTGTCGAATAGCAAGTTCTTTTTATTTTTGCAATCCAAAAGTTCTTTATAGTCAAGCGAGAGTAGCTCAGTTGGTAGAGCATAACCTTGCCAAGGTTAGGGTCGCGAGTTCGAGTCTCGTCTCTCGCTCAAGTTCTAAAAAGCCTGATTGATTGTCAGGTTTTTTTTTATCTGAGTGTTTTGCCCGGATGGTGGAATCGGTAGACACGCAGGACTTAAAATCCTGTGACCATTGCGGTCGTGTGGGTTCAAGTCCCACTCCGGGTACAAAAGCGAGAAATCGCACAAACTAAATCCTTGAAGAAATTCAAGGATTTTTTTATTAATAATGGAAGCAACAACCAATCCGATAGGACTCTTGAATGCCTTGCGCGGTATAGCAGCATGGATGGTCTGTATGTTCCATTCGGCTTTCATTATTCAACCTTTTTATCCTGAGTTTCATCATATACTTGATTGGGGACAAGAGGGGGTTTATGTTTTTTTCGTGATTAGCGGCGTCGTTCTTCCCTGGTCCATGGAGCAAGGAAAGTACAGCTTCAAAAATTTAGATAAATTTATGTTGAAACGAATCGTGCGATTGTATCCACCTTTCGTTATCTCTGTAATCGTTTTCGTTGCGGGAATCTGGATCATGAAAGACAACCGTTCGTTCTACGATGCGGAAATAATGGAACGCTTCATAGACAGCGTAACGTTTCAAGTTCCTTTCAAAGAATCGAAATGGGTCTTAGAGGTGTATTGGACTCTGTTCGTTGAATTTCAATACTACATCTATCTCGCGCTAATTTTCCCTTTCCTTGCGAGCAACAAACTACCCGTTCGCCTCATTGCATATTACGGAACATTGGGTTTAACTTTTCTCTCGCACTTCTTTGTGCCTATTCACACCAAAGAAAATTTGTTCTTCCATTTGCCTGTTTTCGCGCTGGGCTTTTCACTTTTCCTTTATTACAAAAAGAATATTTCGAAATTGGAATTTTGGAGTGGAGTAATCGCAGCGCTCAGCCTTGGGCTATTCAACATATATGACCAATTGCATTTGGGAACGCACATAACTATTGTGGCGGGGCTTACTTTCTATGCAATCTATTTCATTAAGCGCGGACCGGCGTGGTTGAGCTTTCTTGGAGATGTTTCGTATTCGTACTATTTATTCCATCTCTTTTTCGTTTCATTCGTCTACGGGAAATTCTACCACGAATCGCAAGATCCTAAGTTAGTTTGGGTCGTCTTCATAGCCATTCAAGCTTATGCCGTATTGGGAGCATGGGTAATGTATCAACTCATTGAAAAGCCGTCTTTGGCTTGGACGAAAAAGATTCGTTACCGCGCTTAGGAACATTTCAACGACTCTGTTGTTAAATAACACATGAAAGTATATCGTCTGTCTACCGAGACATTTATCCCAGCATCTCACGACACTGTTTGGAATTACTTTGCAACGCCCATTAATTTGAACGAAATGACTCCTCCCGATATGAGTTTCGAAATTCTAACCGATGTGGAAGGAGTGAAGATGTATGCGGGAATGATTATTCAATACAAAGTCCGTCCGTTGTTGAATATCCCCATGGGATGGACAACAGAGATTACACATTGTGAAGACGGAAAGTACTTTGTTGACGAGCAGCGATTTGGTCCATACGCTCTATGGCACCATCAGCATCACTTTGAAGCGGTGGCAGGTGGAGTTAAGATGACCGATACCATTCACTACGCCATAGGTATGGGAATCTTGGGTAGAATTGCCTATGCTGTTTATGTGAAGAATAGATTGGAAGGAATTTTTTCCTACCGAGAAAAACGCGTGAAGGAAATTTTCGGTTAGTGAGAAACAATCAGTTTTTTCACTTCGGTATTTTCTTCCGTTTGAATTTCAACATAAAATATTCCTGAAGAATAATTCGAAGTATTAAGTTCGAAACGAAGGCCTCCGTTAATAAAAATTTCTTCAGCCTTTCTTCCACCTAAATCATACACGCGAATGCGCTGAATGGCTTTATTCGAAGAAATAGAGCAATTGCTTTGTGCTGGATTCGGGAAAATATTAGTGCCTGTTTCTTCGGTAGAAGTTTCTTCGGTATTTCGATGGCTATTTTCAGATGTGAATCCAAACTGAGGAGCAATGCAAAGCGTGTAAGGAGCTCCATAGCTGCCTGAACCGTAGGAGAAAACAGGAGTGCAGTCAACGGCATAGCTTGTAGCATATTCCAATAGCGAAACATTTCCTAGATTTAAGTAGTTTGTGGCATTCAATACGTTATGCTGAATGGGGTTTCCAACAGGTGCTCCAGCCGCATCGAGTTTTTGAAAACGCCATGTCCATCCGCTTGCTCCGAAAACAAACGGCGTGGCTCCAATAAATGAAACGCGCGGTTTTGTCGTAACAATACAACGGTCTACAAAGCGCAAAACCGAGAGCGGTTGCGCATTGATGTGAATGGCACAAATCCCGGAAGAAGGAAGAGTTATAATCTCGTTCTGTCCACTCCCGTTTGGAAGAGTATAAACATTACTGACGGTTATTTCATAATCACTATCGTGGTGAAGATTTGGAAACACACTGCTCAAAATAACTTGCGGAGTAGATTGATTCTTTAAAACATTCTGCCCAGCACCACTTCCCAAAACTCCAAAAAATTGAAACCTGTATGTCGCGCCAGTTGCCGGTTGCGCTTTAAAGAATTGTCCCATGCTGTAGTTTATACTCGGGTTGTTTCCGCATGCACCTTTTTTCAGTTGGCGAACACAGAGGGTATAGGCTCCATTTCCAACTAAATCATTCGTTGAGACAATTCCAACGAAATAGGTTTGTCCAGCAACAAGACTAGATGTATTTAAAATTTCATTTCCAGTTGACGTCAAATCTTCGGAATCAATTAATTCATAATTTGAATTGCGAAGTTCAATGCGAATATTCTCCGTACTATTTGCTGAAATACTAGCACCCGTTGTGAACGCCGTGAAACGTCCCCATTTGTCATGTCGATTCGAATTACCCAAACCAAAAGCTTCAGTAGGCAGGCTATTCAGAAGGCTTCCGTTAATGGTGTTGCAAACGGGATAGTAGGTAGAGTTGATGAGTAGCGCGTTGCTTGGATCTTCGCCGATGCTTGGACAAGTCCAAGTCGCTGTCGTGTTGAAAGCACCGTTCGTTAGCGCGTCAATCCAAATGGAATAAGAATTTCCAGCCACTAAGTACATGAGGAAATTACCGTAATTGCTTTCAAGACAAGTTGCGTTCGAGTAATCACAAAGGCCATCATTTTCCTTGTATGAAACTGCGAGGTTTAGCGAATTGGAAGAAAAGTTAAACCCATATGTTCCGGTGTAATTCGGAGTGAAGTTGAAAATGAATTCACGTCCAACAGCGCTTCCACAGGTGTTTTCAGAAAGCGATCCGTTTCCTCCAAAGGAAAGAGGGTAGGTGCTTCCGCAGGTTAAGTTCGTTGCAGAATTACAGTCGGGTGCATTCCAATTCGTAGTGAAGGAAATACCATTGCTCCATAAGCTGTGATCTACTTGTCCGCAATCCTGACGAACATAGACGTAATACGTGGTGTTCTCTTGAAGGTTTGAAAGGGGAGTGGCTGTGAAAGGCACGCCGTATATCGTAGCATTTGAAATGTTAAGCGCATTAATGTCTGTTCCTAAATTTGTAGTGCTCACCAGCACATCAAACGCTCCTGTTGCGTTTAAAGATGTCCATTGCATAAACGCTCCGGAAGACGTTATGTTGGAAATGTTTGCTGCCAGAGGGGTTGAACATGTTGGATTACTCAGGCAAAATGTAAAGTCTCCAGCCGCGTTTTGTAAACTGAAAAATTGAAGGTAGTAGGTAGTTCCGGCGTTGAGACCTTCAACCACTGTTCCTCCAACACTTGAGGCATTCGCTACACAAAAAACGGAGATGAGATTTCCGCATGTCCCGCCATAGACAGCTACTCCAATATCTGCGCTTGCAGACGCGTTCATGACTAATTCAATATCGCTGTCTACTGGGACAAAGGTGTACCACACATCATTAAGCGTATTGAAAGAAGAAAAGCAAGTGGGTTGAATGTTTGATGGTGTTGCGCAAGAAGTTGAATTCATTTGCATACCTGCGCAAACGGCATTACTCACGTTTCCGAGAGCTAACGCTTGATTGCAATTGTCGTTTGATGGCAACGCGCAAAGAGGGGCGCAAGTGGCATTCAATATGAAATTATAGCTCGTGCTAGGCTGTGTGTTTGCGTGCACACGAATGAAATAATTTGTTCCAGAATGAGCATTGAAAGATATGTAAGAAGAAGATCCGTTCGATTCACACAAAGGGTTATCGTCATTTGCCGCAACGCAGCTCAGGTTTGAACAATCACCAGAATAGACTGAAAGCTGCGAGTCGAAAAGCGTTAAACCGCATGTTGAAAGTGTTACATAAGAATCGTTTCCAGTGAATGAATACCACACGCCGTCTTCTCCGTTTCCTTGTGCTAAACAATTCGGCACGTTGTCAAGTGTAGCTCCATTCAGGGTGCCCGAAAGACCGCTTCC
>CAMCUG010000003.1 GCA_945878835.1 Chryseobacterium gleum
CTGTAAACGACCCTGTTCCTCCAGCTGCAGCGACTGTCACCGTTGATGTTCCGCCGTTGCATAAGATGGGTGTTGCCGATGAGCTTGCAGTTAGCAGAGTAGGTTGAGCAACCGTGATGGTTGTCGTTGCGGTGCATCCGTTTGCATCAGTCACCGTGTAGTTATATGTTCCTGCAGTGACTGTGAATGTTCCAGTTCCTGTAAACGACCCTGTTCCTCCAGCTGCAGCGACTGTCACAGTTGATGTTCCGCCGTTGCATAAGATGGGTGTTGCAGAAGAAGCAGCAGTGAGCAGAGTTGGTTGAGTAATTAATACGCTTCCGGTTGCTGTACAATTATTCGAAGCTGTAATTGTGAAGTTGTAATTGCCTGCGGCAAGAGAGGGTATTGTATAACTTCCACCAAGAGTAGATATTTCCGTTCCCGTTGGATTCCCGGAACTAACTCCTGACCAACTTACATTAAATCCAGCTACTCCAGCAGTTGGAGTAATTGTGATGGAACCGGTAGCTGTATTGTAACAATTTGCTGGCGTATTTGTAGCATTGAAAGTTGTTGCTGTGGGCTGATTGATGGTGGCTGTGTATGTGTTTACGCAACCGATTGCATCTGTAACTGTGACTGTGTAATTTCCCGCAGCAAGATTGGTCATAGTATAACTACCTCCGGATACAGAAATCTCATTTCCTATTGGATTTCCTGCTTGTGTACCTGTCCATGAGACATTATATGGTGCGCTACCACCTGATACTGTGCTAACAATTGCCCCTGTAGATGATGCGCATAGGGTTGGGGAAGTCGTATTAACAACGTTTAATGGAGGCGCTGAAGTAATAGTGTTTGAGGTTGTTATTTGACAATTGTTAGCATTTGTAACAGTTATTGTATACGTGCCAGCCGCGAGAGATGGAATAATATAGTTTCCGCCAGAAATGCTTATTTCATTCCCTATTGGATTTCCAGAGCTAGGGCCGCTCCAACTAACATTGAATGCAGGATTAGGCCCGCCGACAGTAATATTTATAGCGCCATTTGTTGCTCCGTTGCATATCGGCGCAGATGTTGCGATTGCTGATATCGGTAGTGGCTGAGTAATTGTTCTCTGAGCAGTACTTACACAACCGGCATTATCTGTAACAGTAACATTGTACACACCTGCTGGCAAATTTGAAAGGGTATTTGATGTTACGTTCATTGTTGAACCTATAATGACGCCTGAAGCGTTTGTCCAAACAAAATCCCATGGGCTAGCACCTGAGGTTGGTGTTGCTGTTATAGAACCTGTGCTTGCTCCATTGCACAAAACATTAGTGGCTGTCAAAGTAGGGGGTAGGCAACAATTGAGAATGGCCGAAAAATTATAAATGGGGTCATCTTGACAGGCTATCGAAGTCCAGTTTCCTGTTTCACCATCCGAAGTCGTATTAATACTCATATTTAAATTTGTGCCTTGGCCACAAGATGAATTCGTTTGAATAGTCCAACACCAAGTCCATGTGCCAGCGCCACTTGCAACAGGCCAACCAAAATTGTTTGCGAAATTTCCATCAAAATTGGCTGGTCCAGTAGGATTTAAATCTACCCACCAACCTTGTCCAAGTGGACCGTTGGCAAAAAACCAAGCGTATCCTGGGAAGGTTCCCGTTGATGTTGGGGGCGGAGTTCCACTAGATTGAAGTGTGGAGAGATTCCAACCGTTACCGAACGTAGGTATAATGCCGTGAACCCAATTCATACTTACTTGAACCCAGTTTGAAATGGTATAACAAAAGGTTACCTGAGTGCCCGGGGCATAGGTACCATAAGTTGGCAATGGCGAAACGGTTAGAGAAGAAATTGTGTTACAATCTGCACAATCGTTACTTGCGTTGAGTGCCATATTGAAATTTCCTGTAGCTGTGGAATTCATTCCACTTACTTGAATGTAATAAGTTTGACCCGTTGCTAAAGGTTCGAAAGTTGCTGAGTTAGTGCCTCCAGCTGTTCCATTATTATCACAACCAACTCCCGCTAGGTTATTGCAATTATTACCGGTCCATAAAGTTATGGCTGGACTAGCTAATGCAGGGGATCCACCAGTAATATTAATGGTAACTCTGGAACCTGAAGCAACAAAACTATACCAAACATCCAAGGCTGGACTTGGCTGATTTCCACCTGTGCTGCAACCAAGCAAATAGGTGTATGGCGTTGCAGCCGTTGCGTTAATATTCGATCCCGAAACGTTAATTGTGGATCCTACACCGCTTGGACATGCAGCGGGCGAAGGCAGGGAGCCTAAATTTTGTGCCGTGTTACAACCATCGTTTGCAGGTTGAGCAAAGACGCCCAAACTTGTGAAAAAGAAAATTCCACACAGAAGTTGCTTAATAGATGGTTTTTTCAAAAAGTGATACTAGCGAGGACAATCAAATATATGCGAAAAAAAAGAGTACAGAAAATTAAATTTTCGCTAAACGAATAATAATATTCACTGAATTCCAAGATTCGTTTCTTTTTTCTTGAAGCAAGCTAAAATAAAAAATTTCATTTTTTGAAATTTTAGTATATCTTGGTCAAACCTTAACTAAAAATAAACCCTATGGAAATGAATTTAATCCTAGGTGTGCTCGGGCTTTATGCCATAAGCCGCCTGTATTCCAGTGTTACTGGAAAAAACCCAAGTAGCCGATTTAACCTGGCTGAACTCAAAGAAGCGTTTCAGAAAAACAGTGGTGTGTGGTGGTTCATGGTTCCTATTTCAGGAGCCCTTATTCTGTTTTTTGAAGCAGTAGTTTCAGTTTTATGGTTCCTTGGAGAAATTCTTCACTTGGGAACAGCGGTAATCAGACTTGTAATAACCATTGTAAAATGGATTTACAACGAAGTTGTACTTGGTGGATTTTATTTCTTGTGGAAATTAATCTGGCACTACCTCATCTGTATTCCATGGAAATGGTTTCTTGAAGCTTTCCGTTTGCTTGGAGCTGCCTCGAAATGGTCGAGCTACAAAATTGCAACCATAGGAATATTCGCAAGCCTTATCGTAGCCTTTTTAGGGCGATTCATCAATTCCTTTATAGGAGCTGATAGCATGGCTGTTCAATCATTCATTCAACACGCCTCAACTTTACTGTCTATCATTCCAATCGGAATGGCAGCAAGTATGATCGCCTTCAACCGTAAGAATGGAAATGCTACTTGGAAAACACAAGGGATGAACTATGCTAAAATTGCAGCTGCTATTCTCGTTCCCATGATTGCTCTGATTGGTGCTGAATACCTATTAATAAATTTAGGTTCTCGCACTTCATTCCAATTTTCATTTTCAACCTTATTAGCCGGAGGAAGCTTATTTGCTTCATTCCTTATTCTAATCAATTCAATCCTAATCATTTTTGTAATAAGCGCATTGCCGTCTTTCGCAAACGATTATTCTGGAGATCTTAAAGGGGTGTATCGTCCTTTCTTAAGCCACCTCTATTATGGATGGGTGTCTTATTTACTCGCCATTCCTGCGATTATTATTCCTGCTTTCATTCTGTCTATCATTCCGGGTCTAATCACACAAGGAATGACCTATTTCACACAGAAAGCAACAGACTACGTTTACGAGCAACGAATTGCAAGTATTACAGAAGAAGCTAAAGAGAACATGATTCCTTATTCTGATTGGTGCAATGTAGATTCAATTTCGAGCGACTCATTGAACAAGCTTATGGAATCCGATATGAGAATGCTTTCAGTTCGCGTTGCAATGAACGGAGTAGGACGCGGACAAGCATACTTAGATTCGTCTTATTCTTCTTTTGCAAATAGAAATGGTGCTGTTACAGTTGGAATGTTAGCATACATGTATAACAGCTACGCCGACATGGTAAATGAAAATTTAAAAGCGGAGCCCATGAATACAGAAGCAGCCAACGATTCTTCGTTTACTATGGAGGCTAAAGCTTATCAAGTAGAAGTTTCAGAGATGGATTCTTCAGTTGTAAAAAACAACAAGGGCATTGCTTCATTGCAGGAGGAAAAAGCTCTGGTGTGTTCAATAGTCCCAATTGTTGAAGAACCTGCTCCTACGCCTGAAGAACCTGTAATTGTTGAAGAGCCAGTGGCTGAGGTTGTTGTTGATGGATGCGAGGCTGAGCGTCAGCGTATCGATGGAATCATCTCTGATATTCAAGCTAACAACGAGCAGATCAAGAAAATGAAAGAGCGCAAACTCGCAGTAATTGCACATTTGAATAAAATGCAAGAAAATGCAAACGGAATGGTAGGCAATGAAAAAGTTGCGAAACATTTGGGGTACTTCTTCATGAGCATCTGGATGTGCGCTTTAGCTGCTATAGCTATGGGATTTGTTCTTAGTATCTATTCGCACTTGAATAACGTGGTTTACAATTCAATCGATAATTCAGATTGGTTAATCACAAATCAAATTCACGATGCACACAGCGCAAACAAGAATCAACCAATTCTAGGTTTGCTTTTAACTTTTGTCGCTTCACTTATGATTTTCGGATTGGTATCTAGCATGGACTTAACCGCTCCGAAAGCAATTTGGGAAAAGGCAAAAACAACATGTATGGATTTGTATCATCAAATTCCTGTATTGAATGCCGCAGCTCCAGCACCTAGTGCAGAAGCCAATCCAGTGGTTGAAGAAATTCAATCTAAAAAAGAGCAAGTTGAAGAGGTTGTTATTGAGCAACCAGCTCCTATTGATTCTGAGCAGCAGATTGATGTCTATCAAGAATTTCCAGAAGTTTATCCTGATTATTCCGGAGACTTTGGAAACTAAGAATAAAACTTATTCTCATTGAAAGGGAAAGAGCCGCACACGCGGCTCTTTTTCGTTTCTTTGCATTCGTGTCGAAACCACTTCTTATAATCCCGCCTCTAACGCAGCTGAATACCCCGTATCCAGCAACCGCTTATTTAACCGGATTCTTGAAACAACAAGGATTCGAATCAAGACAAAAAGACTTGGGCTTGGACATGGTGTTGGAAGTGTTTTCCAGAAATGGATTCACACAGCTTTTCGATGCCATTGAATCTTCCAACTTCAACCTAACCCTAAACCATCAGCTCGATGCTTTGGTGAAAAATCGTAAGGCTTACGAGAACACTGTAGATGCAGTGATTTCCTTCCTTCAAAATAAAAATTACACACTGGGATACCGCATTGCTTCAGGCGCTTATTTGCCAGAAGGTTCTCGCTTTCAGCAAATCAAAGACCTCGAATGGTTCTTCGGAAACATTGGTGTGCAAGACAAAGCGCGATACAAATGCACCATGTATCTCGAAGATATCTCAGATTTAATACAGGCCACTGTTGGTCCGCATTTCGGATTTTCAAAATACGCGGAACGCATTTCAAGAACAGCCGTTTCTTTCAGTCCAATTCTTGAAGAATTAGAAAAGCCCAACAATTATCTCGATGATATTTTGGTGGAAAAGGTGAAAGAATATTTTCAGGAAGAGATTCCTTCGATGGTCGGATTTACCGTTCCTTTTGGTGGAAATTTATATGGGGCTTTCAAAGCTGGACAATGGATTAAGACGAATCATCCCGAAGTAAAAATTGCCATGGGCGGCGGATATCCGAACACCGAACTGCGCGAACTTTCCGATCCGCGCGTTTTCGACTTCGTTGATTACATTACGCTCGACGATGGGGAAGGGCCATTCCTGGCGCTTTTGAAGCATCTTGAAGATGCAGAAGTTCAGCCTGAACTGAAAAGAACGTTCCGTAGAAATTCAAACAACGAGGTAGAATTCATCGACAACAAAGTAGGCGGAGATTTCCTTCATGGTCAAAAGCCAGCGCCGAGTTATACGGGTCTTCGATTTAATGAATACCTTTCGGTGATTGACATGCCGAACCCCATGCACCGCTTGTGGAACGACGGACGTTGGAACAAGATGACGGTGGCGCATGGATGCTATTGGAAGAAGTGCACCTTCTGCGACATTACCCTCGATTACATTGGTCGTTACGATCAAGCTAGCGCAACGCATTTGGTAGATCAAATGGAAGCGCTCATTGCGGAAACCGGTGATACCGGATTTCACTTCGTAGATGAAGCCGCACCTCCAGCAGGATTGCGCGATTTAGCCATAGAAATTCTTCGTAGAGGCTTGCAAGTCTCTTGGTGGACCAACATTCGTTTTGAAAAAACATTCTCTCCCGATCTCTGTAAAATTCTGGCAGCTTCAGGTTGCATTGCCGTTACCGGAGGTTTAGAAGTGGCGAGTCCAAGAATTTTAGAGTTGATCGACAAAGGAATTTCCATAGATCAAGTAGCCAAGGTTTGCAAGGGTTTTCGCGATGCAGGAATCTTGGTGCATGCCTACTTAATGTTCGGATTCCCAACACAAACCGAACAAGAAACCATCGACTCTCTCGAAGTTGTTCGACAATTATTCGAAAACCAATTGCTGCATTCTGGACATTGGCACCAGTTCGCGATGACCGTTCATAGCCCTGTTGGAAAGGACCCTGAGAAATTCGGAGTGGTGCGGACAGGCCCTGTTTTTCAAGGTTTCGCGAACAATGATTTGTATCACGATGATCCAAAAGGAGCGAACCACGAACAATATTCAGAAGGACTGAAAAAGGCACTGTACAATTACATGCATGGTATCGGCTTCGAATTTCCATTGAAGAAATTTTTCAAATTTGCAATACCGAATCCATTGGTTCACCGCTCACTCATTGAAAAGTCTGTCAAGAAAATGCCCGATGATGAAGTGGAGTTGAAAGGCATGGTGCTCTTCCTTCATCAAACTTCATTGAAGCCTTTGAAGAAAAACGGTCAGAACAAAGAAGTGCTCTTCGTGCATAAATCAGGATACCAGAAAATAGACCTTCCTTCATTAGTAGCCGATTTCCTCATAGAAAATGAATCGAAATTGAATCTATTTCAAGAAGAAAAAATAAACTACCAAGATGTCCTCACGAATTTTTCCAACCAACTCAAATCCACTCCTGAAGAGGTAGTGAAATTCAGCTGGTGGAAACAAATGCGAGAATACGTTTGGATGGTCCGTGTTTAAGACGGTCTTCTTTTTGAATCGGGATTTCCAGAAAAGCGAGGCTTAAAACCACCACCGCTTCCGGTCTTCGGTCTGTTTCCTCCGCCACCATTTCCACTTCCACCACTTGGACCGCTACCACGGTGCGTCTTTCCACCACCAGATCTTGAAAAAGGCTTCTTTCCTTGTGGCTTTTGCGCAACACCTGGAGCAGGTTTGTTCACTGCCGGAAACGGATGCTCATTCACAACGGGAATGTCTAATCCAATCAACTTTTGAATGTCGCGCAAGTATTCGCGCTCTTCAATATCGCAGAATGAAACAGCTCTACCAGATGCACCCGCGCGGCCTGTTCTTCCGATACGGTGAACGTATGTTTCAGGGATATTCGGAATTTCGAAGTTCACCACAAACGCCAACTCATCAATGTCAATGCCGCGTGCAGCGATGTCTGTAGCGACAAGCACGCGTGTGATTCCGCCTTTGAAATTACTTAATGCACGCTGACGGTGATTCTGAGATTTGTTTCCGTGAATGGCTTCCGCCTTAATGCTCAGCTTTTGTAAAAGCTTAACCACTTTATCGGCGCCGTGTTTGGTACGTGTGAAAACCAAAGCAGATCTTATTGATTTATCTTGAAGGACATGCACCAACAAATCGTTCTTGTTCGCTTGATCAACGAAGTAAATGCCTTGCTCAATTTTTTCAACGGTCGAAGAAACAGGAGTCACTTCAACTTTTTTCGGAGTCGTTAAAATTGAATTCGCCAATTCTTGAATTGTCTTCGGCATGGTTGCAGAAAAGAACAAAGACTGTCTTCTTTCAGGAATTAATTTAATAATGCGCTTCACATCATTTACGAATCCCATGTCCAACATGCGATCGGCTTCATCCAAAACAAACATTTGAATTTGTCCTAAATTCACATGACGCTGCTGCACCAAGTCTAATAAACGTCCAGGAGTGCAAATAAGAATATCTACTCCCGCTTTCAATGCGTTCACTTGAGAGAACTGATTCACGCCACCGAAAATAACGGTGTGACGAAGATTCAAGTTTCTGCCGTAGCTCGCGAAGCTTTCTCCAATTTGAATAGCTAACTCACGCGTTGGAGTAACAATTAAAGAACGAATAGCGCGCTTACTTCCCGTGTGACCGGTATTCTGAGTAAGTAGTTGTAAAATTGGAATGGCGAAGGCCGCTGTTTTTCCCGTTCCCGTTTGGGCACAACCTAACAAATCATTTCCTTCCAACAAAATTGGAATGGCTTGTTCTTGAATAGGAGTGGGAGTGGTGTAACCTTCTTTTTTTAGAGCGCTAAGAATAGGCTCAATTAAGTTTAAATTTTCAAATGACATAAAATACGTGGTCGCCAAATTCCCAATCGTATTTCTAAGTTGAACTGCCAACGGAACTTGTTGCGGGCGCAAAGATAGTCTACTTTTTCACCCGAATCATCATTAATCCGTCGCGAAGCGGCAAAAGCACCTTCTCGCATCGACTGTCTTTCGCCACTAAATCATTCAACTCTTGAAGAACTTGTGTATCGAAATCCTTCTCTACAGGGGGTTCTAGAACCTTACCACTCCAAAGGACATTGTCAATGAGAATGACAGATCCAGCTTCAACATGATTCAGGGTCCAATTCCAATAATGAAGGTAATTCCGCTTGTCTGCATCAATAAAGACCAAGTCGAATGTTCCTTCAATTTCTGAAAAGGCATCCAAGGCGGCTTTGTAAATAGGCTTTATTTTATTTCCATTTTTATGTTGAAGGAAATACTTGTCGTGCAACCAACTCAGTTCAACGTTCTCATCTATCGTAATTAATTCGCCATCTTCTTGAAGTCCATCGGCCAAACATAAAGCGCTATAACCCGTAAAAGTTCCAATTTCCAAAATGCGTTTGGGTTGAATCAACTGCGAAAGCAGACTTAAAAACCGTCCTTGTAAATGACCACTTAACATACGCGGATTAATAACCTTCTGCCAGGTTTCAGCGGAGAGATTCTTCAACAATTCAGATTCATCGTCTGAGTGCTTCTCACAGTAATCCAATAAAGTAGATGAGATAAAATCCATTGCGCGAAGTTACAAAGCTTACCTTTGCATTTATGAAACCGAGTAAGGAATTGTTTATGCGTATGGGTTTACTTACGCTGCTTGTTCCTTTGGTGATTGTTTCCATTCTCTATTACTTCAACACAACGGAATTTATGATCCCAGTTATCATTGGGAAAATGAATGTGTGGTTGCAATTGGGATTGGGTGTTGTTGGCGGATTTGTTTTAAGTGGAATGACCTGGCTCATGGGGAAGTGGAAATACCTCGATGATGTGAATTTCGACTACACGCTGCGCTTAGGAATTTTCAATTTCAGTATTCAAGAGATATTGTTTTTGAGTTTTTGTGCAGGAGTGGGAGAAGAAATAGTTTTCCGTGGAATGATACAACCGTGGTTAGGAATTTTAACTACGTCGTTTATGTTTATAGCGCTTCACGGATACTTGAGTTACAGTTCATGGCCGAAAGTCATATTCGGACTCATCTTATTTGCGGTGGGAACGCTGTTAGGAATTTTAGGTGCATACGTAGGATTGCTTGCAGCCATTGTAGCGCACATACTTTATGACATTGTAGCCTTTCAGCGTATTCAAGCGGAATACGAAGAATTGAAAAAGAAATCAATCATTCCAATTGCACATGAGCAAGAAGAACATCAAGAGTGAAGGCGGATTTGTGTTCAGTACGAATCCTAACTTCAACATAGAAAATGAAAACAAGTCGGCAGTGACGCTTCCACCCAACGAACAGAAATTAAAAGTTTGGTTGGAAAAAAATCACCGTGGCGGAAAGACGGCCTCGGTAATTAAAGACTTCATCGGCAACGAAGAAGATTTAGAACAGTTAGCGAAAGTGCTAAAAAACAAATGTGGAACCGGTGGAAGTGCGAAGGATGGCGAGATCATTATTCAAGGCGACCACAGAGAAAAGATTATTAAACTGTTGCAGGACATGGGTTATGCAGCTAAAAAAGCAGGAGGATAAAATGGAGAAAATATTTCCAATCGTAGTTAAGACCATGCAGAGCCTTGAGCCTTTGTTGGCGAAAGAAATGATTGACTTAGGCGCGACCGAAGTTGAAGAGGGTAGAAGAGTGGTTCGCGCGAATTGCGACCTTGAAACACTTTACAAAATAAACTACCGTACGCGTCTTGCGTTGCGCGTGCTTTGTCCGTTGCATTCATTTCAAATTCGAAAGGCCGACGATTTATACAACAAGGCCTATGAAATGCCTTGGGAAGAATATTTGCATGCAGACACCACGTTTGCCATTGATCCGCAAATATCTTCTTCCATGTTCACGCACTCGCATTTTCCTTCGCTTCGCGTGAAAGATGCAATTGCTGATCGTTTGAAAAAGGTCTACGGTTCTCGTCCAGATGTGAATCCGGAAAGTCCAGATGTGCAGATACATTTGCTCATCGATCAAGAAAAAGTTCAGATTTCATTAGACAGTTCAGGACGTTCACTCAACCAACGCGGTTATCGCGTGAATGGAGGAGAGGCTCCCATGAACGAAGTGTTGGCTGCAGGTATTATTGCCATTACCGGGTGGAGAGGAGAGACTCCTTTGTACAATCCGTTTTGCGGTTCAGGAACAATTGCTTTCGAAGCGGCTTATGCGGCTTTGAATATCCCTGCCCAAAAGGCTTATCCGAAATTCAATTTTCAAACATGGTTGAATTTCGACGACGCGCTTTGGATGACTGTTCACGTTGATGCGAACGCATTAATTGAAGATAAAGAGTTAACCATAGTGGCTTCCGACATCGATTACGATCAATTGAATGTAGCACGTAAAAATGGAAAGAACCTTCCGTTCAACGATGCCATTCGATTTGAAAAATCTGATTTCTTCAGCGAAGATAGTGTTCCTGAAGTTCCAGGATTAGTGGTATTGAATCCACCGTACGGAGAACGCATGGAGATTGAAGAGTTGGAGAAAATTTATTCTGAAATAGGTTCCGTTTTCAAACACCGTTATTCAGGATCAACTGCTTGGATAATCTCTTCAGATTTGCAAGCACTTCATGCTATTGGCCTACGTCAGAAGCGTAAAGTAAAATTGATGAATGGAAAGTTGGATTGCGAGCTTCGCGGAATAGATTTATTCAGAGGAAAGCGCAACGAGCGCTTTGAGATTAAGCCGACAGATTCCGAAAATTTATCACCGGATTCGCATACATCTGAAGCATAATGTCACGCGCTATCTGAGTGAAATTCTCTTTCGGAAGGTTCGTCTTTTTACGGTGTAAACTCAATTTGAAGGTATTGCCTCGAATGTAATTGCTGAAAGCTATTTTCTGAATTTGAGAGTAATGATCCTTATACTCTTTCGTGCCGTTCAACAAATCGTATGCAATGTAATTTGTTGGCCAAAGATGAAAAATACGGTGCATCTCATTGTCAATGGCATGCGTTAAATAGCGATATTTTTCATTTTTATTTTGAATCGAACGCATATGTTCAATGTGCTCCTCGTTCAATGAATTTCCCATGGAAATATTTACGCGACCCTTGTGTCCGGTTATTCCTTTCAACATGGAAAGGAAATCTTCTCCTGACTTTTTCTCATACGAACCGAGTAACTTCAAATGCATCAGCTCGTTCGTCTTCATCATATCACACGGATCGTATTCATAGCTCACAGCCATGGGAATTATGCTCAAAGCCTGCAATCCATCTTCAATATTATCGGAACTCATGGCGAACATCTTCAACAAACCTGTCGCTGTTCTATCGTCGCCATCTTTGCTTCGGCCCTCGCGTTGCGCTATCCAAATGGAAGTGTGATCTTGAGTTAAAGTATGACGAATGTAATTGGAAAGACGAAGGCTGTAATAGAACATCTCCTTAGCGTTTACATTTCTATTGACAATGAAATTCTTATTGGATCGAACAATATCTTCAACCACTTTCTGACGAATCAAGTTGTCGCCTATGGCTATTTGCGTGGTCTTGTGACCTTGTTCAAGAAGACTGACGTTCAAGATTGCGCTGTCGAGGATGATATCTCGGTGATTACTTAAGAACAGGTAAGGCTTGGTTTTATCAAGCGATTCAAAATTCGTGAAAGACAAGCCGCTGGTAGTTGTCTGAATCGCCATCTTGAAAGCGGGGCCTGATATTTCCGACTGAAACTCATCAACAGTAGTAACCTGACGAAGCATTTTTTGAATAGCAGAACGGCTTAATCCAGGAAAAACCCACTTAAGCATTTTATAAAATTCGGGGACTTCTATAATGCGCTCGATGGCAGCTCTTAATTCTTCGTCGTTATACGGACGAATGGGATCGAAATTAAAAACGTCTATCTGGGATTCTTCCATAGCTGCAAAAGTAAGAAATACATAAGTTTTGAGCGTTTAAAGTCTTGGCGGAAATATGAACAATGTCTACTTTTGGCATATGAATAAAATGAAAGGATTACTTTTTGCCAGTGCTGTTGTATTTGTGCTAAGTTCATGTGAGGAAAAGAAAGTTCCGGCATCTTCAAGAAGCATTGAGTTAATTGGTGATTTCGATGATACGTTATGGAATCAGAATTCGGGAACTATTTATTCATTGGCTTTGTATGCCGACAGTAGCTTTTACCTTCGCACCAGAGTAATTGGAGGAGAGGCGAAAACCTATTTAGGAAATTACAAACCCAATAAACAATGGGAAGTTCTAAATCTGAAGTGTGCGGACAGTACGAATGTGTTTTCAGTTCAAATTAAATCAGTTGATCTATTGGAAATGAATACGAAAGATGGAATGAGTTCTATGTATCGTTCAACTAAAGTTGTAGGTACTTCTGGAACAGCTGTACTAAAAAACAGAGTGAAATTATGGTCCTCGGCGAAGTCCATCGTCTATCAGTTGGTGAACGCAAATGAGTTAATCATTGATCAGTTATTTATTAATGCAATGACTCCTGAATACAAAGCGTTGTTGAGTTATTATTCTGGAAAATACGAATCGCCAGAATTAGTAAAATCGTTAAACTACAGTCAAGAGGAAATTCTAAAGTTGCAGGAATTGTATTTTCCGAAACTCGTTGAACCTTCGGCTGATTTGAAAGATGCGCCTCCTATTGCTGATAAAATGCCAATGAAGTCATTGTTCTTCCTTAACAATGGAGGAAAGGTTGAAGTGCAGTTGGTTGCGCTTAGCACAAAGGGCAACGACTATGCTAAAAAGGATTCTTGGGAATTGAATTCGGAAGGATGGAAGTTGTTGAGCTCTGAGTTTTCTGGCGTAACCGCACAGGTTGTCTATGACAATCCGAATGAGGTGAAGCTGCCGACTGGGGATATTATCATAAACACGAAGTAATTTGTTCAAAGCTGTTTCAAATATCATTATAATTATAAGCATTAGTAATAATGCTATTGGACAGTTTCAAGATTATTCCTCCGTTTGGACTATCCCTTCTGGAGCTTACGATGCATATTTTGGCAATGGCATCAGCGTTTTTGATTATGATCAGGATAATCTTGATGACATTACCATTGCCCAACCTTATCTTGGAATTTCAACTTTTCATGTTGAAAACAATGTGCTAGTTCCGGACTTATTTCTGCCTTTGCCATTGAATCTTAAACAACTTATTTGGGCTGATTTTAACAATGATGGGGATAAAGAGTTGTTTGTCACGGCTTATGGCGGAGGACTTTATTTATTTGATTATGAGGAAGGTCAATTGACTCAAATTGAGGGTGCTTTTAGCTCTTCAATATTTGGATATTTCTATGGTGCTTCAGCAGCTGATTACGATAATGACGGTGATCTAGACCTTTTTGTTTGTCAGTACTTTAACTATCAATATATAGGAAGCTACCCCAATTTACTTTTCAGAAATGATGGAAATTTTATTTTCACCGAGATTGGAGAATCCTTAGGTGTTAATACCATTACCAATAATTCGTTTCAATCGGTATGGCTAGATTTCAACAGAGACGGGTGGCAAGATTTGTACGTAATCAATGACAAGAACATACCTAATTTATTTTTTCAAAACAATAATGGCCTTTCATTTACAGAGATTGCAGGATTAAACAATTCAAATATTGCCATGTCATGCATGAGTAATTCAATTTCTGATTTTAATCGAGATGGCTTTTTCGATGTCTTTATTACAGACGGACTAACTCCAGTACTGCTTAAAGGCGACATTTCTGGGATATTTACTGAAGTAGCCAATGAAGTGGGATTTGGTCCGTTTGATACGGGTTGGGGTGCTTTGTGGATTGATGATAACTTCGACGGCTGGGATGATCTTCACATTTGCCAAGGGGGCACGGTTCTTACGCCAATGAATAATCAATATTACCAAAATAATGCCGGCTCATTCATTGAAATGAATTCATTCGATATTGAAACAAAAGTATCTTTTGTCAATGCAAAAGGGGATTTGAATGGTGACTGTTTTACTGATTTTGTTGTTATGAATGCATCCCCCAATTCATATGATGTTTGGAAAGGAATATCAAATGAAAACAACTATTGTAAAATCGAACTTGAGGGAACAGTATCCAATAAAGATGCTGCGGGGGCAATAGTTGAGGCCTATTCAAATTCGGGGTTGACTATGAAAGCGGTGCTCTACGGTGATAATTATATTTCACAAAGTTCAAATGTACTTTTATTTGGATTGGGTGATTCTGAAATCATTGATTCAATTTCTATTTATTGGCCAAGTGGCTTGGTGGAAAAATTTTACAATATTGAAGTCAATCATTCATATCTGGTTATTGAAGGCTCGTCTGAGATAACGAATACTCAACTTTTAACCTACGGTTTGAACTATTGTCACAATGCTGCAGGTATTCAAATTACTCCAAGTGAGGAATGGGTGCATTGGCAATGGCAAGACGGGAATACCGACAACTCTATATTGGTTTTTTCTGATACTGTTTTGCATGCTACAGCTTGGAATATCCAGAATCAAAGTTTTGATTTAATTTACAATGTATCTATTTCTTCGCCATGGCCTGAGATATCTATTAATTTATCGCAGTGTATAAACAATTCAAGTATAATCTCGATACAGAAAAGTTCAGATTGGAGTTTATCATATGATCAAATTGAAATTTTCAACGACACCATTTACGCGCAAGCGGGCACTCATATTTTAAATCTCACTCATAATTTTGGATGTTCTTTGGATTCACTAATTCAAATTGATGCCATTATTCCACCTCAAATAATTCAAGATATTCAGCCGTCCTGTCCTGAAAGTTTGGTTGAATTTTCAATAGGCATAGAGAACGAAGACATTCTAAATTACAGCCTGGAGGGATTAGAATCCTGGAATGGATCTTTAATTTCAGGTATTTATCCTTTTGTCATTACAGATGGCACGTTGAGTTGTGAATACTTCGACACGTTGGTCATTCAACAGAGAACTTTTCCAAACATATCCGTCGTAAATGATTCAATATGTGAAAACAGCATGAGTTCATTCGAAATCGAGATAAACGGAATTTCATCCGCAGATTGGTCGATAATCAATTCCGAATACCTAGAACAAGACAGTGTGCTTTCCGTTACTATTCAGGATACAATGGGATGCATTTATTCCGAAGATATTTCTGTATTGATTTCAAGTAATACTTCAGTTTTTCCTTTGGAGCAGACAATTAACGGGCAACAAATTCTTTCGCTCAATCCTATCGGAGGTATTCCGCCTTATGCTATACTATGGCAAGATTCTTTAGTTGCTGATTCATTCGTGCTTAACTCGGATGGATGGGTGGTTTATGAAGTCACGGATCAATTAGGATGTACTCACATTGGCTCGTATTATTTTCAGCAGAGCAATGGTATCAATGAATTTCCGGAATATTTCGATTTGTTTTTGAATGGGGATATACTGGTTTGTTTCAATTGCAACAAATGCGCTTATTCAATATCGTCAATGAATGGTGCGCTCGTTAAAGTAGGTATTTTCCAAAACGAAAATATCAACCTGAGTGCACTTGCCGATGGGTTTTATCTAATTAAAGTCGAAAATAAGGTTGTGAAATTTGTTAAATAAAAAAGGGTCTCGAAAGAGACCCTTAATTTTTTATTGAAGAGGGGAAATTAGTTTCCGCCCATTGCAGCTTTCATTGCTTCTTCCATACATGGCTTAACAAGAGCTTCCAATTCTTTTTCTTCTTCGCTTCCTTTTGGATATCTCTTTTGCAACTCGTCCATTTGAGGCTCATACTCTTTTTGAAGAGCTTCAATTTTAGCCGTGTCGTTAGCCTTTTGAGCTTCAACCATTTTGTTCATCATGTCACAGATAGTCTTTGCGTCAGATTTTACACCACCGCAAGATGCCATGAACATTGCAAGAGCAACTGCTGGGATCATTAATTTTTTCATATGAATAATTTTTATTTTGACGAATATAAAACGATTTGCTTCTTAGAAAAGCAATATCAGCACAATAATAAGCGCATTGTTAAAAAGTGAATTACTTTGTTGAAAGACCACACTAAATATTCGTTGTGAAAGCGCAGTATTCACTGAGATTTGTGGAATAAAGTAAAAAAATGATAAATCGTTCTGATATAGATTTTTTTGAATTGACTATTGGTCAAGAGCACGTTTTCACAGACGAAGAAACGCGCTTGAAATATGGTAAAGACGAAACGGAGAATTTGAGCTTCCCGTCTGATGTTGTTTTGAAGCCCGGAAATAAAGAAGAAGTCGCGAATATTTTAAAACACTGTAACGTACAAAAGATTCCGGTCACTGCCATAGGTGCTCAAACTGGTTTGAGTGGTGGTGCCTTGTGTGTGAGAAAAGGGGTTGCTCTTTCAATGGAGCGTTTCAATAAAATTTTGAAAATAGATACGAACAACGGCCAGGTTCATACAGAGCCTGCCGTTATAACCCAAGTGCTTCAAGAAGAATGTGCCAAGCATGGCCTATACTACGCTCCTGATCCTGCAAGTAGAGGTAGCTGTTGGATAGGAGGAAATTTAGCTGAGAACAGCGGCGGTCCGCATGCTGTGAAATACGGTGTGACAAAAGATTTTGTTTTGAATTTGGAAGTGGTATTGGCGAATGGTGAAATCATTTGGACCGGCGCCAACACTTTGAAAAACTCAACAGGGTATAATCTTACTCAACTCATGGTTGGTAGTGAAGGCACTCTCGGTATAATTACTAAAGCTGTTCTCAAGCTTCTTCCATTACCCAAGCATAATTTGCTTTTATTGGCGCCATTCGCCTCAGCAGAGAAGGCGTGTGAAGCAGTGAGCGCTGTTTTTCGAGCGGGTATTACCCCAAGTGCTATGGAATTCATGGAACGCGAAGCAATTGAATACACGCTTAAGCACGTTCCCGATGCACAAGTGAATTTAGAAGGTGTTGAAGCGCATTTACTTATCGAAGTCGACGGATCCAATGTAGAATCGCTTATGCTCGATTGCGAAACCATTTCAAACGTTCTCATGGAACACGAGTGCGGAGAAATACTCTTCGCAGAAGATCATAATCAGAAAGAAGCCCTGTGGAAGATTCGAAGAAAAGTAGGAGAAGCCGTGAAGTCACATTCCATATACAAGGAAGAAGACACCGTTGTTCCTCGCTTTGAACTTCCTAATTTACTTCGTGAAGTAAAGGCCATTGGAAAAAGATATGGTTTTCGTTCAGTATGCTACGGCCATGCTGGAGATGGTAACCTTCACATCAACATCTTGAAAGATGAAATGTCAGATGAACAATGGGAAAACACGCTAACACCAGCGATTCGTGAAATATTCGAGCTAACAGTTTCATTAGGCGGAACGCTTAGTGGCGAACACGGAATAGGGTGGGTGCAGAAAAATTACATGGATATCGCGTTCAATGAGGTTCAATTGAATCTCATGAAGAAAATAAAAGAAGTCTTTGATCCAAATGGAATATTAAATCCAGGAAAAATATTTCCAGACTAATGTCAATTATTTAATCAATAAACGCTTCGTAATTCTTCCAACTTGAATGGTATAAATTCCAGAAGAAAGATCACCAACAGAAAGTGTGTGAACTCCCGGCTGATTGAACGTTGAAGTCAACACCATTTGTCCAGTAGCATTGTAAACCGACACCAAACTTTTTCCCGACTGGAAGTTCTGAATGAACACTTCACTCTCAGCTGGATTCGGATAAACGATGAACTCACGCTCAGCAATCTCATTCACACCCACTAAAATCCATTGAAAATCTTCAGACGCAGAAGCGGCAGATGAACCACAGCCGTTTATTGCTGTAACGCGCCATGAATAGGTTTTTCCTTCCATAAATGAAAAGTTAGCCGGTAACACAACGAAGTTAGAAGTAACATTAGAACTGTAAACTACTGATCCGAAGGTATTGTCGTTTTCAGCTAGTTCGAAAAAATAGGAAGTGGCTCCTGGTATTGCCGTCCAATTGAATTGGTAATCCAAAGCGTTGTATTGAATGATTGCAGGCAAAGACAATAGAGTTGGAGTAGCAGGTTGAGTTCCAACGGTAATTGTAAAAAACAAATCATAAGACTCTCCAAATGTAGTTAGCAATTGTAAGGTACAATTGTACGTTCCAGTGGGAACAGTTCCTAAATCAGAAATAACAATGTCGTAGTTTCCTGTGGCTCCAATATTTACTCCACTGAAAATCGGTAATCCAGGTATACCAGTTATGTTAGCAGTTAATGGAAATTGTAAGTCAGCATTTATTTTAAGTTGAAGGGTATCGGTCGATTGTCCGCATGCATTCAAATTGTTGTTTTGCAAATAGAGTAGAGTAGGACGAAGGACGAAGAACCCATCGTACATGCTTGTAGCCAAATTCACACCACTAGGCAGAAACGGATAATTGCTCCATGTTCCACTGAATTGAGGATTATCGTTCGCTGGAATTAAATCGAAATAACCAACTTCATTCAATACTCCTGTGCTCACTCGAGAAGCATCGAGAATGCGCACTCCGCTGCGGTAATTACTCTCATAAACGAATTGATCCTTTACATACAAATTGTGGTCAATAGAAGTATTGGTGCTTAAATAATAATTCATATAGCCGATATTATCTAAATCAGAAAAATCGAAAATATGGGTACGTGTCGTTGTTCCCAAGTTTTGTTCATCCAACTCGTCATTTACTAAATAGTGAGCCATGTCCTTTGTGAACCAACCTTGGTGAGTATATCCGGTTTCAGGATAATCGTAATTATCTAAAAATAATATGTCCGTCGGATCGGTTACATTCAAAGTAACAACACCCCATCCGCTATTTCCATTGCAAGCAACAACAATAACATCGCCTTGGTGATTTACATCTGGACCATTATAGGTAAGAATACTGCCATCGTGAGTATATCCAGCATCTGCATATCCACCAACAAGAATGGGTTGAAGTGGATTTGAAATATCGACTAAATGTGGACCGCCATTAAAGGTGCTTGAACCCATTGCCATTAAAATTTTACTCACAGGATCAATCGCAATAGTATGTGAATGACCGAAACCACCATAATATGCCGACTCAATAAACGAAGTAGGAGTAGTCACATTGTCTAATTGCAACATGTCAAAAACTTGAAGGCCGTGACCACTTGCTTCACTTCCAACGAAACAATAATTGTCCAAGGTTTCAACATCCCTCCATAAACTACTACTCGTATGTGAAGGAAGCATTCCTAAATAAACCGGAGCTTCAGGTGTTGAAATATCTACGAAGGCCAATCCATTTGAAACTGCAACGAGTGCATATTCTTTTCCTGAAACTGGGCTTACCCATCCCCAAATGTCACTTGTATTGTCATTATTTGGATTACCACCAATTTGTGATAATGTCATGCGCGATAGTAAATCGACATTGTCGCAGGGGTAAATTCCTGCCATTCCACCAACACACGGCTGAGATGCTGCTGCAAACGCCGAGAACATAAAAAAAGAAAAGAGAATGTTTTTCATGGAAAAAATTATTGGGAGCAAGATAAAAACAAAAAGCTCAGCATTTGCTAAGCTTTTCAATATAATTACGACTGAAACGGATTCTTAATTCGTTCTTGCGTGCTTTAGGCTGAAATAGGTTACATAAAAATATCCAATAGTCAACATCAAGTGGAAAGGCATCAATCCAAAATCGGTGAATTCCCAGTTGATTTTATTTGAAATAGGATCTCTTTCCGACCATGTTAGAATAAATGGCCATACCAATCCACTAGCGAAATAAATCAACAAGATGAATTCAAGAATTGTCAATGGTGAAATTTTCGGAGCGCGATACTTCTTGTCGGTCCATGTTCCTTTCTTACCTGTGCTAATCGCAAACTTTGGTGTACGAACAAAAGCCGATTTCTTACCAGTTAATCCTTCAATTACTGCCACCGCGTTGTGTAATGAAAGTCCCATGGATACAGCTAAGAACAAG
Source organism: Chryseobacterium gleum (assembly GCA_945878835.1). Taxonomy (GTDB): domain Bacteria; phylum Bacteroidota; class Bacteroidia; order Flavobacteriales_D; family Sanyastnellaceae; genus CAIZGX01. The sequence goes on from CAMCUG010000003.1 coordinate 20,458, forward strand.
GGGAAGTCAATAACAAAACGACCGAATTTTTGGAAGAACGGCATGGGCGGACGAGATACCCAATAGAAGAATCCTAAAATGAAGAAACTCACCAAAAATGCCGATGCAACTGCAAAGTAGACACTATAATCATTGAACTGATAGAGGTCATAATGCATCTTACCATCGAAATAGTGCTTAATAAAGAGCATAGGCATACTCAATATAGAAGTTCCTAAAATGCTCAAGAAAACAACCGAGTTCATCAAGTGGAAACTTGCATGCACCTTATGAGCAAAGCCCATGTCCTTTGCGCGTAAAACCTTCCCTAAATTCTTACGTGTGCATTCAGCAGCACCTTTCGTCCAACGGAATTGTTGTGCCTTTAACGCATTCATTTCAGCAGGAAGCTCAGAAGGAGAACCAATGGCAGGAAGATAAATGAAATTCCAACCACACAATTGTGCTCTGTAACTTAAATCTAAATCTTCAGTAATCGTATCACTTTCCCATCCACCCGCATCGTAAATAGCCGCTTTTCTCCAGACACCAGCCGTACCGTTGAAATTAATGAAGTGGCTTGAATAATTACGTCCAATTTGTTCAACTGTAAAGTGCGCGTCCAATCCGAATGCCTGAAGACGGGTAAGAACAGAATAGTCTTCATTCAAATGTTCCCAGCGCGTTTGAACAACTGCAATCTTATCTCCTGCATAGAAGTATGGTATAGTCTGACGCAAAAAGTCTTTTCTTGGAACAAAGTCAGCGTCGAAGATTGCAGTGAATTCTCCTTTAGAAATATCTAAACCATAGGACAATGCACCGGCTTTAAAACCTTGACGATCTGTTCTTCGAATATGTTGAATGTCAATTCCTAGTTTTTGCTTCTCAGCAATTAACTTGGCAGCAATCTCAACAGATTCATCATTACCGTCATCTAAAACTTGTATCTCCAGTCTGTTCCTCGGATAATCGAATTCACAGACAGCATTGATTAATCGCTCAATAACGTACATCTCGTTAAATACGGGAAGCTGAACAGTGACATAAGGCAAATCTTCTTCAGCAATAACAGGCATTTCACGTTTACGCTTATTCTTTTTCACGAATTGAATAGCTAGATTCAATTGAACCAAAGAGTAGAAGAATATGAATAATAAAAAGAAACCGTAAAGACAAATTGCGGTAAATGCAAGTGTATTCAATGTAATGAGGGTTTAGTTAGACGGCGAAAATACACCGAAAGATATATTTCTTAAAAACTTTTCTGAATTAGATAAACATTTCAATGTTAATCTATCTGAAAATTCAATTGCATGGTAATGGACGCAGTCTTTCTTCGAGAAGAAGTATTGAACGCTCCGCCCCAAGAGTAATCTTCATCGCTGTTCTGTCCTACGATTTGAAATATACCCATTTCAGCGCTTTGCAAATTACCAAGATCGCCACCAGATGATTGAGCAATTTTCTCTGCGCGAAGACGCGCATCTGCTGTTGCTTCTGAAACCATTTCGATTTTCAATTCAGCCAATTTGGTATAATAGAACTCTGGACTTTCAGAATAAAACTCAACACCAGAGGCTATGAGTTCTGTTACTTCACGAGAGATTTGTTCAACTTTAGAAACTTCTGACGATTCAATAGCCACCATTTGAGATAGACTATAGCCAGTTAGCACAGATCCAACGATGTCACCTTCTGAATTGCGAATGTCATCGTAGTTCTTATTTATTTCCATTGCAGAGAAAACAATTTCATTCTCCTGAATTCCCTTTCCCATTAAGTAATTTTTAATGGTGTTGCGATCGGATTCCAAAGCTGCTGATGCAGCAGCAAGGTCATTACTTGTTTTGGAAAAAGATCCACGCCAAACAATTAAATCAGAATCGAAATTGCGACTCCCCATTCCAGTTACATGAATGACGTTCTCTTGTCCATTACGATTGCCATAACCTTTCATAAAAACATAAGCAGAAAGGATTACGCAAATTCCGATAGCAAAGGATGCAAATACTCGCTCGTTTAATATATTTTTCATAATTCGAATGTAAGCAAAAAAAAGAGGTGAAATCTCTTTCACCTCTTTTTCTTAGTTTAAGATTTTCACTACTCACAATTAAGCGGATAGTAGTATTGGTAGGGTGGAGGGTTCGGTGTGTAACCGACCTTAACAATATAAAATCCAATCTTAGTTATAGTTGAACCATCAGGTATAGGCAAGAAGTCCTCAGGGATAAATGTCTTCCTGAATTTTCCTGGAGTTACTTCAGTCATCTTTAAAGAAGCTGTTGAAGTTACACTTGCAATCGGAGCAACATCAAAGAAAGTAAACGTTCCTGTGAATGCACGAAGGAAAATATAACACTCATCTGCTCCCAAGTTTTGAAGATTGGCATCTGTCTCTTGTGAGTTATCATAAGTAATGCTGAAATAGTCATCTTGCTTCGCAGCTTCGGGGAAGAAACAAATACGGTCAGCACAAAGAGCAGGTACAATGTCAACATGCAAATCTTCAGTCTTCGCTTCACCGACACCTTCCGATCCGAAGGCATTTCCATCTTTCAATTTAGCAAGACAAGAAATTCCATTTTGATACAACGCAAGTGGAGTGCAGGCATAGTAAGTTGTTGGAACCATAGTCATTTTATACAACAATCCGCTCACGCGTGTTAAGAGCATGCAGTTGTTCGAATTACCCCACTCGCCATTTCCACATGAAGGACCGGCTGGCTGCCATGTCCAAATGTAAACAGAGTCAACAACCTCCGGGTGGTTGCCCAATAACGTCTTCAAACCACCTGTTGTTTGCGCCACATCAATGTACAAATCCATTGTTGCATTCGCATTGGTAGGTGAAGGAAATACAAATGCTGCTTGTGCGAATCCAGAAACAGCTACTGCCAATAAGGCTAAGGTATATAATATCTTTTTCATGATTAGATGCGTTGGAAGTTAAACTTATAAATCACATTCTTGAATCCGTCTGAGCACTCTCTGTGATACTGTATTCCCATGTTATTACTCGTTGGAAGTACCATATTTCCTAAGAATAGTTCAAGCGTATCGTTTGCATTCATAAGGGTTATTGAAGACGGCGCAAGGTTGTCGTCCAATGACCACGTTCCATTTGTACCGAAGAAGTTTTTTCCTTCAGTAATTGTTACCGTATAAGTTTGCGTTGGAACATCGAGCGTAATACGCATAGGTTCAACCCCAGAGGCAATATAAAACTCGCTTAAGTCACGCTCTTCCAGAACAGGATTGTTTGGATCTTGCTGAATGAAATTGGTCAGCTCCCAAGTGCCACCCATGCCCTGCAACTTATCCGAAGTCTCACCTAACTCTCCGGTGATCTCTGGCTTACATCCAGCGAACATTCCAACAGTTAAGGCTATCATGAACATTAGTTTTGCTGATTTCATTTGATATAAATTTAATTTTAAATTCTCTTTAATATTTATTTCTATTCAATACGGGCGAAATATTTTTCGCCCCTTTAGTTACATCCACCTTCCGGATTTCCAACAAATAGGGCAGAGGTGAATTCACTGTTCGGGAATTGAAGTGCCATACCCGGACAGTTCCAAGGTGCATTTCGAACAACAATATTCTCACCCTTCGCACCTATTCTTTTCAATTGGTCAATCCACTTTCCTTCTCCCATAGTCTCAATGCGATACTCTCTGCGTGCTGCGACAATTACCTCAGATGCTGTTGAAGATGTTGAAAGGTCATTCAAACCTACTCCGAAGGCACGATCACGAATGGCATTAATATCAGCAATTGCAACAGAAAGATCTCCGCCCATTTCACCCAAACACTCGGCACGAATCAATTTCAATTCAGTCAAATATATAATTGGAATATTGAAGAACACTTTGTCTTCGAAGCGACGATTCTTGTATTTCCCACCGCTAGATTGCATCCAACCCAAGCGATCGTCAGCGCTATTCAAGTTTGTAAATTGATACAATTCATTAGAGAACATCAAGTTCGGAGGAAGCACACCACCTGCATTGTAATTGCCAATGAAGTTGTCTGTGCGTTGATCAATGTTGGCATCTCCTGAACTAGAGCTTACAATTCCAAAAACTATTTCTGGATTCAATTCCGGATTAGTGGGAAAACGATCCAGCGTATCACTCATCGAATAAGAACCGCTATTGATAACCAATGAAGCGAATTGTTCAGCTTGAACGTAATTATTCATTTGGAAATAAACCATCGCTAATAATCCTAAGGCAGCATTTCTAGTTGCATAATTCCCATTTGATACTGGAAGGTTTACTCGTGCATATTCTAAATCCTCAATAATAAATGCATAAGATTCTTCAACAGTGCTTCTCGCCAAAGGTTCGTTACTCGCGTCTCTCTTCAAAATAATTCCCAAGTGAGAATTTGAAGGAGAGGAACCATAAGGCTGGGCCCAAATCTTAACTACGTTGAAATGACAGAACGCACGAATGAATTTTGCCTCCGCTTCCATACGCGTGCGTTCGACATCTGATAATCCTTCAATCAGATCGAAATTCTTCATTAAAGAATTACAACGGTAAATTGCATAATAGAAATCGCCGTAGGTACCATTGGTAGTAGGAGTAAAGAAGTTCGTTTCGCGATTGTAAACAGCATTAAAATCTAAACCGTTTGGCTCGGCCATGTTGTCTGACATTAACTCACAGATATTCTGATATTTTCCATCAAACAAATTTGCAATAACATCGTAACAACTGTTCAATAAACGCTGAGCATCGTCTGGCGTTTTCAATGCATCTTCTGCTAGAATGGCTCCCTCTGGAGGATACTCTAACATTTTCTCACAAGAGGCAATTCCTAGAGCTAATCCAATAGCTAAAATGAAGTATGATATCTTTTTCATGTTCGTTCGAATTAGAAGTTAGCGTTTAAGCGAATGTTGAAACTACGCTCTTGCATTGGCGTTAAGTAAGTCACGTTAGGACTTAAATTTCTATCTTGCGCATTTTCAAAGTCACGAACCACTTCAGGATCCAATCCAGGGAAGTTCGTAATGGTGAATAAGTTGGTAACGCTTACACCAATGTTCAATCCAGTCATTTTCATTCTCTTCGTCACTTCGTTCGGGAAGGTATAATCTAAAGACAAATTTCTCAAGCGCATGTAATTTGCTTTGTACATGAACAAGGAAGTGTTCCACCATGGGAAACCATCCGGCAATCCGTAAGTCGTCTCATCCAGTGTCAATCTACCGAATGTAGACTCATCTCCTGGAGCAGTCCAACGGTCTAAGATTTCCTCACGCATGTTCCAACTGGAAACAACACCCAATTGACGCTTTGCACTTGAGTCGAAGATGCGAGCACCCAGGCTGTAAGTGAACAATGCAGATAGACTGAAGTTCTTCCAACCGAATGTTTGCGTTAAACCTCCCATCATTTTAGGCAATCCATTTCCAACGTAATTACGAATGCTGTTGTCGTAATCTGTTGTGTAATTTCCATCAGGAGTAATGTAAACCGGCAATCCAGATTGGGTATCAATATGACTGAATGAGACCAAATAGAATGAGCCGATGGGCTTTCCAACCAAAACACGAGAGTCGTTTGTTCCACCAGATACAGCATCAGGAGTGTAGTCACCAATGCTAACAAGCTCGTTGTAGTTGTATGAGAAGTTTGCGCTTGTACGTGCAGTGAATTTCGAACTCTTCGTCCAATTCACAACAGTTGTTAATTCAATTCCTTGATTCATAACCTCTGCAACGTTGTCCCAGAAGTTTGTGAATCCAGTACTAGCAGGAAGACTGACATTCATCAATACATCGCGACTGTATTTTCTGTATCCTTCAAGAATAACAGTCATACGATCTTGCCAGAATCCAGTCTCCAAAGCAACAGAGAAGTTGTTTGTGGTTTCCCATTTCAAGTTAGCATTTCCTGCTTGAGTAGGGAAGAGGATTGGGTTTTGGTTGTAGAAAATACCGTTGTTAGAAGCGCTATAGAGAGCGTATTGCGCGTTAGCAGGAATGTCTGAGTTTCCAGTCAAACCGTAACTCGCACGCAGCTTCAGGTAGTTAATGGTTTTGTTGTCTTTCAAAAATCCTTCTTCAGAGATGATCCAACCCAAAGAGGCTGAGGGGAAATTTCCGAATTTGTTATTCACTCCGAAACGGGAGCTTCCGTCGCGACGAACACTTGCCTCGAAGAAGTATTTCGATTTGTAGTTCATGTTGTACTTCGCGAAGAAACCTAAGAAGCTAAACTGATTCGGATTTCCAACGGTGCGAACTCTAGTATCTGGATTATTTTGAACGTCCGAAAACTCAGCAACTGTTCCATCCAAGTTTGGGATATAATCGTTAATATAATTTGTTTTCGAATGCTGCAATTCATGTCCAATAAGCAATGAGGCATTCAAATCTGGAATAAGTTCTTTGCTGTATTCAGCTGTAATGTTATAACTGTAGTTACGAACCAAACGCTGATCATTGCTGTAGCTTCCTTGTCCGTTCGACAAATCGAATGTCGACGGTGTAAGTCTATTCTCGCCAATATGCATCCAATCCATACCGCCTGTAGCAATGATGAATAAGTTCTTCTTCGGCATATAAATTAAACGACCGGTATTGATCACACGATCTTCAACAGTTGTCCAACGCAATTGCTCTCTGTAGGCAACCGGATTCTTCACGTTTCCGAATTCATCTCTCCAATAGAAATAATCTCCAGGCTTGTTCACCACGTCGCCCGCTGCGTTGAATGTCGTGTCTGTGTGATAAACAGGGTAATAAGGAAGTGCATTTGACATTGCGTCACCTAATCCACCAGACCACGCAGCATCAACACGCTTGTTCAATCCGCGAGTTCCTGAAAGCGATAAGTTCAATCTCAATTTGTCGCCTAAACGGAATTCAGGGTTAACACGAGCAGAGATACGCTTGTAACTGTTTCCCAATAAGAAACTTTGATTGTCGTCATAACCAACAGAGAAGTAAACGCTATGTTTCTTTCCTCCATAACGTGCAGAAAAGTTAGTTCCATATTTATTTCCACGACCAACGGTTTGATCCACCCAATCTGTATCGGTTTGTCCAGCTTTTATATAAGCCGCTTTACGCGTAGCAGCATCATCCGTGGAGGAAGTCATATTCGGTAACCAAACATATCCAGTTCCTCCGTCGTTTTCCCAAGCTTCTTGACGAATACGCAAGTACTGGTCAGTGTTCAACATGTTAGGACGTGAAGCAGGAGTAGAGATACCCGCATTCAATCCATAGTCAAATTTCCATCCTTTTTCTTTCGCACGCTTTGTAGT
>CAMCUG010000004.1 GCA_945878835.1 Chryseobacterium gleum
ATGAGAAAACTCTTGGTATTCATTTTACTTGCATCAAATGGCGTTGCAGCCTTCGCGCAAGAAACCTTTCCGTTCAATGGGATTCGTCCTAAAGACGTCACGTCCTATGCGCTAGTTAACGCTACCGTTTATTCCACTCCAGAAAATAAATTGGAAGGAGCAACCGTGGTCATTGAAAAAGGAAAAATAATCGCTGTTGGAAAAGGAATCGCTATTCCCGCGAATTGTGTTCGCGTTGATGCAACAGGCAAGTTCATATATGCTGGATTCATCGATGTTTTTTCTACCTATGGACTTCCGAAAAAACAGAATCAAAATGATGGAGAGGAATCAGACGATTCTGGAAAAGGCCCTCTAAACTGGAACGCCGCTATTCATCCGGAATACAACGCTTCTATGCAACTTCAACACAACGAAGAAGATGCCGAAAGCTATCGCAATGCGGGAATAACCGCAGTGTGCTCGCACAAGGCCGATGGTATTTCACGCGGAACAGGAGCGCTTGTTTCTTTGGGACATGAAATTCATGCAGACGTTATCAGTGCTGAAGCGGCATCTTACTTTTCATTCAACAAAGGAAGCAGTCCGCAACAATATCCATCTTCCATCATGGGAAGTATTGCACTATTGAAGCAGACGTATTGCGACGCGAATTGGTATGCGAGTTTGAAAGGAACAGGTGAGACCAATCTTTCATTGCGCGCCTTCAACGCGAACAGCAATCGCGCGCAAATTTTCGAAGCCAACGATAAGTGGATTATTCTTCGTGCCGACGCAGTGGGCGATGAATTCGGAGTTCAGTATCTCTTCAAAACAAACGGAAATGAATACCAACGTTTGGAAGAAATGAAAGGCACGAAAGGTAAATTCATTGTCCCTGTAAATTATCCGCAAGCCTTCGATGTGAGCGATCCAGCGAGCAACCGTTACATAACAACTGCTGAAATGAAGCACTGGGAATTGGCGCCTTTCAACTTGGCCTACATGCACAAAGCAGGACTTGATTTTTGCATCACCGCGCAAGGATTGGAAGACAAAAATCAGTTGTTGGAAAATGTGAAAACTGCGGTTGAAAACGGTCTTCCTGCAAACATCGCGTTGGCCGCTTTAACCACTCGTCCTGCGCAATATTTAAACGCGCAACAACGCGTAGGTTCTGTCCTTGCGGGATACGACGCAAACCTTGTGATTACGAACAAAGAGCTTTTCACTAGCGGTTCAAAGGTGCTTGAAACATGGGTAAACGGTAAACCTTATTTCGTTTCGAATGCCGAATCCCTTTCACTTGAAGGAACTTACACCGTCTCAGTTTTAGGAACAACGGTTCAAGCTGAAAGCAAGAAGGGCAAAGGAGAAGGAGTCGTGATTACTTCTAAATTGAAAACAACAGACGCGCTGAAAAAACTTCACAACGAACTGGGATCAACCGCACAAGATTCAACTTTGTTTCAGTTGAAATTACAGTTGAAAGATGGGTTCCCTGTTGGAGAGCTAACGCTAGATAGCGCAGCATTTGTGCGTGTTTCAGGAAATATTCACGCTAAAGAAAAAGAGTTGTCGTTAGACCTAACATCGTTCGGAAAATCAACGCTTTCAATCAACGCAACCGTAGTCGCTCTTCCGAAGAAAGAAGAAGAGAAGAAAGAAGAAAAAACAAAAACACCTCCCGGTGAAATCGTTTATCCGTTCACCGCATACGGCAAGTCTTCACTTCCGCAAAAAGAGAATGTTGTGTTTCGAAATGCAACCCTTTGGACGTGTGAAAACGGAACCGTTCAAGAAGGAGATTTGTGGGTGAAGAATGGAAAAATCGCTGGAATAGGCGTAGACCTTAGCATTCCGAAGGGAGAAGTGGTTCAGGAATTTGATGCAAAAGGAAAACACATTACACCGGGTATCATTGACGAGCACAGCCACATTGCGCTTTCAAGTGTGAACGAAGGCACGCAAGCAAGCAGCGCTGAAGTGGAAGAAGGAAGTGTTATTTATCCAGAAGACATTGATATTTATCGTCAGCTTTCTGGAGGAACCACCGCTTCACAATTGTTACACGGAAGTGCCAATCCAATTGGCGGACAGAGCGCTTTGGTGAAGTTGCGTTGGGGTGTAAATGCGGAAGGAATGAAGATTGAAAACGCCCCAGGATTTATCAAATTCGCGTTGGGAGAAAACGTGAAGCAAAGTAATTGGGGAGACCGAGCGGTATCGCGCTTTCCACAGACAAGAATGGGAGTAGAGCAAGTTTACTACGATCATTTTTATCGTGCATTGGAATACGGAAAGACTTGGGACAATTACATTGCCGCTTGTAAAAAAGTTAAAAAAGGACTCCCCATGCCCCTTGCGCCGCGTAGAGATCTAGAATTGGAAACCATTCTAGAAATTCTTCGCAAAGAAAGATTCATTTCCTGTCACAGCTATGTGCAAAGCGAAATAAACATGCTCATGCATGTAGCAGATAGCTTCAACTTCAAAATAAATACCTTCACTCACATTCTTGAAGGCTATAAAGTCGCTGACAAAATGAAAGCGCACGGAGCTGGTGCTTCTACATTCAGCGACTGGTGGGCCTATAAGGCTGAAGTGAAAGACGCCATTCCATACAATGCTGCGCTTATGTATGAGCAAGGAATTGTGGTAGCCATCAATTCCGACGATGCGGAAATGGGCGCACGCTTGAATCAGGAAGCTGGAAAGATTGTGAAATACGGAGGTGTTCCCGCAGAAGAAGCCTTGAAAATGGTGACCCTAAATCCTGCAAAACTTCTTCACCTCGACGATCGCATGGGTTCGTTGAAAGTGGGGAAAGACGCAGACTTCGTGGTTTGGAACAACGAACCCCTGAGCATCTATGCACGAGCAGAAAAGACTTACATAGACGGAACGTGCTACTTCAACTTGGAAGAAGATGAAAAAGCAAGAGACGCTTTCACGGCCGAACGCGACCGCATCATTCAAAAAATGGAAGACGCTAAAAACAGCGGGGCTTCAACCAGAAAGCCACAACCAAAGACTCCGCATCACTTCCATTGCGACAGTATAGACGAGACCTCGAAAGGAATTTTCATTAAAGAATAAACGAACATGACTATCCGAAAAATATTTTTATCACTCGCGCTTCTTGCAACTGTTTCCGCGCAAGCACAGCACAGACCAACTCCCGCGGCAGCGCAGAGCGAGTCTATTCTTTTGACCAGCTGCTACGCCCATTTGGGAAATGGCAAAGTGATCGAGAACGCCTACATCGCTTTTGAAAACGGGATTCTTACGCTTGTTGCCGACGCTACTGTTTCTCGCATAGATGTGACGAAATACGACAAAGTTATTCCTATTGAAGGGCAGCATGTTTATCCAGGGTTTATTGCACCGAACTCTTCGTTGGGATTGGTTGAAACAGATGCCATTCGTGCACAAAACGATTTGTACGAAGTAGGAACATTCAAACCGAGCGTTCGTTCGGTTATTGCGTACAACGCAGACTCGGAAATTATTCCCACCGTTCGTTCGAACGGTGTGTTATTGGGACAAATAACGCCGCGAGGCGGAATAATTTCAGGCTCTTCTTCAATCATGCAATTCGATGCATGGAACTGGGAAGACGCTGTTGTTCGCGCAGACGATGGCCTTCACCTCAACTGGCCGCAAGTCATTCACAGACACTACGACAAGGGAAGACTTCTGGTATCGAAAGTAAAAAGCTACGACCAACAAAAAAGAGAAATTGAGTTGTTCTTCGGTGATGCGAAAGCTTATGCCAAAGCGCCGAAGGGAGATCTTACAGAGCTTCGCTTCGAAGCCATGGCAGGACTTTTCGACGGAAGCAAAACACTTTACGTTCATGCAGATGAATTGAAATCTATTCACGAAGCAGTTCAATTCAAACGAGACATGGGCATTTTGAAGATGGTGCTTGTTGGCGGATACGACGCCCCGCTTGCAGCTTCTATTTTGAAAGAAGAAAACGTTTCTGTTCTTCTACGTCGTGTGCACGATCTTGCTTCTTTGGACGAAGACGATCCACATGCATCTTTCGCTTTAGCAAAAAAATTATATGACGCTGGAATACTTTTCGCCTTCCAAAACGAAGGAGACATGGAGCGCATGGGTACGCGAAACCTACCATTCATGGCCGGTACAGCCGTTGCGCACGGACTTCCATACGAAGAAGCGGTGAAAGCGTTAACGATAAGTGCAGCAACCATTTTAGGTGTCGATAAAAAATACGGAAGTCTTGAAGTGGGAAAAAGTGCAACGCTTTTCGTTTCATACGGCGATGCGTTAAACATGACCACCAACCAATTGCGTCTTGCATACATCGACGGAAGAAGCATTGCACTCAGCAACATGCAAACAGAAATGTACTTGTTGTACAAGAACAAATACGATACAGAAAGAAGCAAATAAAGCCGTTTCTTTGCAGGGAATATACCAAACCTATGGCACGCGTATTAACAGGCATTCAAAGTACGGGAACTCCTCATTTGGGAAATGTCTTGGGCGCCATTGCTCCAGCAATTGAAATGAGCAATCATCCTTCTAACGAAGCGTATTTATTCATTGCGAATTTCCACACCTTAACTCAAATTAAGAACGCTGAGGAAATTCGCAACAACACGTATAGCGTCGCTGCTACTTGGTTAGCATGTGGTTTCAACACAGATAAAAATATATTCTATCGTCAAAGCGATGTGCCTGAGGTAACAGAACTCGCTTGGTATTTGAACTGCTTCACGCCCTTCCCAATGCTAGCCAACGCGCATAGTTTTAAAGACCGTCAAGACCGTTTGAAAGAGGTGAATGCCGGGTTGTTCACCTATCCGGTGCTGATGGCTGCAGATATCTTGTTGTACGACGCGAACGTTGTTCCTGTAGGGAAAGATCAGCTTCAACATTTAGAAATTACCCGCGACATTGCTTCTGCTTTCAATCACCAAATGGGAGAAACATTTGTGATTCCTGATTCAAAAGTGAACGAGGCAACCATGTATGTTCCTGGAACAGACGGACAAAAAATGAGTAAGAGCTACGGCAATTACATCAACATTTTTCTTCCTGAAAAAGAATTGAAAGACGTTATCAATAAGAACATTATTACCGACGCTACAACGCTTGAAGATCCGAAAGATCCGCATGCAAACAGCATTACCGCATTGTATGAACTTATTGCTGGCAGCGCCGAAGCGGCTGTTCTTCGCGAAAAATTAATCGCGGGAAATTTCGGATGGGGACACGCGAAAAAAGAATTGCTTGGAGCTATACTTACGCGTTTCGAAGCAGAAAGAAAAAGCTACTTCGCGTACATTTCTGACTTCACTTCACTTGAAAATATTTTAAAACAGGGTGGCGAAAAAGCACGTATTACTGCCTCTCATACCCTTGATCGCGTTCGTAAGAATTTAGGTTATTCGGGATAGCATTTCGTTTCGTATCTTTCCGTTCTAAACCAACCCAACCTTGCACTTCCTCCTAGCGCCTATATATTTCATCTATAAAATTTGGATTGGTTTAGTCTTTTGGATAACCCTTATTTTTCTTTACATTCCTTTCGTTTGGGTTTACAAAAAAAGAGAACGTCATCTTAAAGCATTTGTCTTAAAACGTTTTTGGGGAAAGCTTATTCGTAAATGTATTTTTTGTCCGATTGAGATAACCTTTGAAGCTCCTTTGCCTAAAGGCTCTTTCATTATAGCGTCTAATCACAGCAGTTATCTCGACACTGTATTTATGTATGAGGCCGTTGGACGTGATTTTCTGTTTGTTGGAAAGGGCGAGTTGTTAAGTTGGCCCTTGTTCTCGTTGTTTTTTCGAAAGCAAGACATTCCCATTCGCAGAGGACAAAACAAAGCAGCGCTGGTGGCGTTGGATCGTGTGGCGAAAAGTTTGCGCAACGACATGAGTGTTGCCATTTATCCGGAGGGCACAATTCCAGACGACGCTCCGAAATTAATGCCTTTTAAAAACGGGGCTTTCAAGGTTGCCATTGAACAGCAAAAGCCCGTTGTTCCTATTACCTGGCACTCAAACTATAAAGTTCTTTTAGACCCGGCGAAGTTTTTTCAATACTCTCTCCCCCAAAAAATAAAGGTTACGGTGCACGCTCCAATTGCTACCGCAGGGTTAACTGCATCTGATTTATTACCTTTGCGCACTCAAGCGTTTGAAACCATTAAACGCGAATTGAACAAAACACATGAAAGTTGAAGTTGCCACCGTTCGTCGCCTAGCTGAATTAAGCAAGCTGTCTTTTTCTGAAAACGAAGAAAAAGACATGGTTGACGGGTTAAACGAAATGATTGCGTTTGTAGACAAGCTCAAAGAGATGGACACTGCAAATGTAGAGCCCCTCGTGTTTATGACCGAAGAAACGAATGTCTTGCGAGAAGACGTTGTGGAAGCCCCTATTTCACAAGCCGATGCTTTGAGAAACGCGCCATCAAAAGACATGTATTACTTCCGTGTTCCTAAAGTAATTAAACAATAATTCATGCACGAGTTTAAAAAGCTTTCTATACTTATTCCAGCATACAACGAAGGAAGAACTATTCACTTAATTCTCGATCGAATTGCTGACGTTAAGTTGATGAACAACATTGAAATGGAAGTTGTGATTGTTAACGATGCTTCCACAGACAACACTGTTGAGGCCATTGAATCTTACATTGCGGCTCATACTGAGCGGACATTCAACTTTTACTCGCAACCCTTCAATCAGGGCAAAGGCGCGGCTTTGCACAAAGCCATTGAAATTGCAACGGGAGATTATATCTTAGTTCAAGATGCCGATTTGGAGTATGATCCAGAAGAATATAACGACTTGTTAAAGCCTGTTTTTAAAGGCGGTGCAGACGTTGTTTACGGCTCTCGTTTCATGGGAGGTAACCCCCATCGCATTCTGTTCTTCTGGCACAGCATCGGAAACAAACTTTTAACCTTCGCCAGCAACGCCTTTACCAATCTGAATTTAACAGATATGGAAACGTGCTACAAACTTATTCGTGCAGACATTGCAAAGAATTTATTGTTGTGTGAAAAGCGTTTCGGCTTCGAACCGGAAATCACCGCAAAGCTTTCAAGAGTTCCTAACATTCGTATTTACGAAGTTGGAATTTCATATTACGGCCGCACCTACGAAGAAGGCAAAAAGATTGGTTGGAAAGACGGTGTTCGCGCGTTTTGGTGCATCGCGAAATACAATATTTGGAGCAGAAAGAGTACTAAATAATCGTAGATTATTAGATGCTGAAGCAAGATTGCTTTGCAAAGATTATTTCATAAAGACTTTTTGCGAAGCAATCTTGACCTCGTCATCTTTGTGGAACAATCTTAATCGGTTATTTCGACTTCGCTAGACGAAATCCTACATCATAAATTCCTTCAACCGGATTCACGCGCATGGCTTGGTGAATAGACACTTTGTAGTGTCCAGAAAGTGGAAACTGCTTACGTGATTTGTAAATAATTCGATTGTCGTATAAATCGCCTAATCCTGATTTCCCATACCAATTTCCTTGAGCGTCGGCCATTGGACATTCCAACGTATCAACCGCCAATTTTCCATTTGGGAATTCCATTTCAATAAACACGTATAGATTGCTGAATTCGTATTGTTCACCGTTGCGGACATCTATAAAAAAGTCGTGTAAACTTACTGTGTCCTGAATATCGAATTCAAAATTTGCTGCTTTCTTGTTGTCCCAAACACCGCCTTCAACCGGCATGTTACTCTCATAAACAAAATCATCGCCGCATGAGCTGAGAAGAAGCGCTAGACTTAAAAAAAAAACTATTCTCATCATTCTTTCGGACCTTGATTCGGGTTGTTTGGTTTGCCTTTGAAGCGAGGAGGTCTGTTGGCATTTCCTCCAGGCTTGCTGTTGCGATTGCGGTTGTTGTTGTTCGGCTTCCGCTTTTTATTATCGAAACGAGTTAAACTGTCTTGTCCAACGACCTCAGCAAATTCAACACTTTCAACAATATCTTTCTCTCCAATAAATGTTTGAACTTCACCTATCACGTCACCGCGCTTGTTCTTTTCAATAATGTCTTTTACCACATCTGCAGAAAGCGCAAACGGGCCGTCGGTATGCTGTCCTTCGATGGTATAATAAATAACTTGCTTGAAAATATCTGTTTTGAAATGCGTTGCAATTCCTTTCGGGAGTTTCAATTTCACGTGTGTTGGAGGAAGCATACGAACAGCTTCAACATATTGATCCAATTCGTAATTCAAACAACACTTCAGCTTTCCACATTGCCCTGCCAGTTTGCCTGGGTTCAATGAAAGCTGCTGATAGCGAGCTGCGCCGGTAGATACCGACCTGAAGTCAGTTAACCAAGTAGAGCAGCAAAGCTCTCTTCCGCACGAGCCGATTCCGCCAAGACGACCTGCTTCAAGACGAAGTCCAATCTGGCGCATTTCAATGCGCACCTTGAACTCTTCAGCATACTTGCGAATGAGTTCACGGAAATCTACACGGTCATCGGCCGTGTAGTAAAATATCGCGCGGGTTTTATCGCCTTGATATTCCACATCGCTAATTTTCATTTGAAGACCCAGTTCGCGCGATATTTCACGTGAGCGAGTCATAGTGCCGGTTTCCAACTGACGGGCAGCTTGCCAGATATCGAAGTCTGATTGTACTGCTTTTCGAAGAACGCGTTTCAACTCATAATTGTCTTTGATTTCGCGACGATTCATTTGAACACGAACCAATTCACCCGCCAGAGAAACAATTCCCACATCGTATCCTGAAGAAGCCTCAACAGCAACCACATCACCTTGAAACAATTCTAAACTTCCTTTTCTAAAAAAGGCTTTGCGGCCATTTTTAAAACGCGCTTCAACCACGTCAAACGGCTTTAAGCCGTCTGCCAATGGAACTCCTGATAGCCAATCGAAAACTTCCTTCTTCCCTGTGCTGCAAGTTCCGCAATTACCATTGCTTTTACAGCCGTTAGGAACGCTCCCATCATTATTTCCACAACTCGAACATCCCATGTTTTCTATTTTATATTCTCAAATATACAAATTAGCTCCCCACTATCTTCTTGATCTCATTCAACTTGAACAAAGCTTCAACTGGAGTAAGCGTATTGATATCGATTTTTTCTACTTCTTTTTTTATCTGAACCAGGGTAGGATCATCGAGTTGGAAAAAACTTAATTGCATTTTTTCTTTCCCTTGAACACTTCCTGATTTTCCTTTCCCCGTAGGGGCTTGACCTCTTTTTGTTTCCAATTCGTGAAGCATATCATTCGCGCGATTCACGACCGTTTTCGGCATTCCTGCCAACTGCGCCACGTTAATTCCAAAGCTGTGATTGCTTCCACCTTCTTGCAGCTTCCTTCTAAAAACAATTTTTCCTTTCGCCTCAGAAACCGACACGTTGTAGTTTTTAATACGCGGAAATAAATTCGTCATATCATTCAACTCGTGGTAGTGGGTTGCGAAAAGTGTCTTCGCTCTGAATTGCTCGTGCTCGTGCAGATATTCCGCAATGGCCCATGCAATAGAAACTCCGTCGTAAGTGGAAGTGCCTCGGCCAATCTCATCGAGCAAGATTAAACTTCGATCACTTAAATTATTTAAAATACTCGCGGTCTCGTTCATTTCAACCATGAAGGTAGATTCACCCGCGCTCATGTTGTCGTTGGCACCCACACGCGTAAACACCTTGTCAACGATGCCCATTCTCACGCGCTTGGCCGGCACGAAAGAGCCCATCTGCGCCATGAGCACGATGAGTGCTGTTTGACGCAACGCAGCAGACTTACCCGACATATTCGGCCCGGTGATCATCATGATCTGCTGCAAATCTCGGTCGAGCATAATATCGTTTGCGATATACGGATCATTCGGCGGAAGGCGCAATTCAATAATGGCGTGTCTTCCTTGTTCGATCTCTAATTTATTCTCTTCTGTGAATTCCGGTGCGCAATACTTGTTTGCTATCGCAACCGTTGCGAAAGAAGCCAGCGCATCAATCTCCGCAAGTACGCGTGCATTCAACTGCATACTCACCAAGTGTGGCAGCGTCTCTTCAATCAACGATTGATAAATCTGATTTTCTAAAATTGAAATCTTGTCTTCAGCACCTGTAATCTTCGCTTCGTATTCTTTCAGCTCTGGGGTAATGTATCGTTCCGCTTGTGTGACCGTTTGTTTGCGAATCCATTCCGGCGGAACCTTGTCTTTATGCATGTTTCGCACTTCCAAATAATATCCGAAAACATTGTTGAAGGAAATCTTCAAGGATGGAATTCCAGTTCGTTCGCTTTCGCGTTCTTGCACCATTTGCAAATAGTCTTTTCCTGACTTTTGCAAATTCCGCAACTCGTCTAAATCAGCATTCACGCCTTCGGCAATAACAGAACCGCGGTTCAGCGCCATAGGTGCTTCCGGATTTATTTTTTCGAAAATGTTATTGCACCAATCGGTCAGCGGCTTCAACACGTTGAACAACGCTTGTATCTCTTTGCTGGTTGACTTCGATCCCAACGCTTGAATGTGCTCTGCCGTTTGCATGCCTTTCGCTAACTGAAGAAGCTCACGCGGATTCACTCGTCCGGTGGCAATCTTCGAAGCCAATCGTTCAACATCGCCAATGGTGTTCAAATGCAAACGAGTTTCGGCTAAAAGCTCTGCATTCTTAACAAAACTTCCAACTACAAACTGACGCTTTTCAATTTGGGTAATATCTTTTAAAGGCATAAGCACCCAGCGTCGCAAAAGTCTTGCTCCCATAGGGGTGCTCGTATGATTCAACGTATAAAACAGCGTTGCTGTTTCGTCGTAATTCGAATGCACCAGCTCTAAATTTCGAATGGTGAAACGGTCTAACCAAACAAACGTGTCTTCCTCAATGCGAGAGATTTTTTGAATGTGCTGTGTCTTGTGATGTTGTGTATCTTTCAAATAGTGCAACACCGTTCCTGCAGCAATAATACCAAGTTTCAAATCTTCAACACCAAAGCCCTTAAGCGATTTAGTGTCGAATTGCTTTTGCAAAACTTCTTTCGCGTAGTCCAATGAAAATACCCATTCGTCTATGCGAAACGTAAACCACTTCGTATCTCCAAACGCTTCGCGGAACTGCTGATCTTCGTGCTTTTGAAACAACACTTCATTCGGACGAAAACTTTGAAGCAATTTATTAATGTGGGAAGTACTTCCTTCCGCCAAATAAAATTCCCCGGTGGAAATATCTAGAAAACTAACTCCCGCATGCTGATCTCGCATCACCACCGCAGCCAAAAATTGGTTGTTCGAACTGTCGAATGTTTTCTCGTTATAACTCACCGCTGGTGTTACCAATTCGGTAACGCCGCGCTTTACAATTTTCTTGGTAAGCTTCGGATCTTCAAGCTGATCGCAAATGGCCACGCGGTTTCCCGCACGAACCAACTTCGGCAAATACGTGTCTAGCGAGTGGTGAGGGAACCCGGCTAACTCTATGTAAGTTCCAACGCCGTTTTTTCGCTTGGTTAATGTAATTCCTAAAATACGTGAAGCGGCAATCGCGTCTGATCCGAACGTTTCATAAAAATCGCCGACACGAAACAACAAAAGCGCATCTGGATACTGCGCCTTAATCTCGTTGAATTGTTTCATGAGTGGTGTTTCCACCACCGTCGATTTTTCTTCCGTCATTTTACGCCACCTTCAATTGACTCAATTTCGAACTTTCGAATTTATCTCGCGCGTAAGCTAATGTTACTTTGAATTCTTTTTCTTCCGTTTGATTCGGGATTTCAAACATTAAATCCAACAAGATAGCCTCGCAGATTGAACGCAATCCCCGCGCCCCCAATTTGTATGTCATTGCTTTTTCAACAATATAATCCAATACTTTTTTCTCGAAAGAAAGTTTCACCCCGTCCATTTCAAACAACTTCACATACTGCTTCACCAACGCGTTTTTCGGTTCAGTGAGAATTCTTCTCAATGCCGATTCGTCTAGCGGGCTTAGAAACGTTAATACCGGGAAGCGACCAATTAATTCAGGAATTAATCCGAACTGTTTCAAATCGGCTGGAGCAATGTATTGCAACCATCCGCCTTGTTCTTCAACCGTAAATGCATTGCGATATCCGATGCTCGCTGTGTTCATGCGGCGCTCAATGTGCTTGTCAATTCCATCGAACGCACCTCCACAAACAAACAAAATATTCTTGGTGTCAATTTGAATCATCTTCTGCTCCGGGTGCTTTCTTCCTCCCTGCGGTGGAACGCTCACCGTTGCTCCTTCCAGCAATTTCAACAATGCTTGTTGAACCCCCTCGCCACTTACGTCTCGCGTAATGCTTGGGTTGTCGCTCTTGCGCGCAATCTTATCTATTTCATCAATGAATACAATCCCGCGTTCTGCCTTTTGCACATCGAAGTCTGCGCTTTGCAGAAGTCTAGAAAGAATACTCTCCACGTCTTCACCAACGTAGCCCGCTTGAGTAAGAACCGTTGCGTCTGCAATGCAAAACGGAACGTTCAACATCTTCGCAATGGTTTTTGCTAAAAGGGTTTTTCCTGTTCCGGTTTCACCAACCAAAACAATATTCGATTTTTCAATTTCAACCTCATCGTCTAGCTTCCCTGCCGCATGCTGCGCCAAACGCTTGTAATGATTGTACACTGCAACGCTCAAAACCTTCTTGGCTTCGTCTTGACCAATGATGTATTCATTTAAGAAATCTCTGATTTGAATCGGCTTCATTAATTCCGAAGTGCTGAATTCTTCCTTCGGAACAACAGCTTCTTCTTTGACAATCTCGTTGGCTTGTCTCGCGCAGTCGTCGCATATGTGTCCAGAAACACCCGCAATGAGAACATTCACCTCGCTCTTTTTTCTTCCACAAAACGAGCAGTTAATCTCTAGTTTGGCCATCTTTAATTCTTTCCAACAAAGGTAATGAAAGTCGGCTGTTTACATAGGGTCTACGTCAATAGACACGCGAACCATTTTGTATTTCTGCTGAGACGTGAGCGATTGGGAACAATCTATGAGATATCGTTTCACTTGCGCGGGTGTTGTTTCATTCGGAATTCGAATCCAAAATTGTTGAATGTAATAGTTGTTCACGCGTCCAATGGCGGGCGTTTCGGGGCCTGTATAATTTCCGAATAACGATTTGAAAAACCACGTTCCAAGTTCTGCTGCTGCGCTAAGCACCGCTCCTTGTTCCTTGTGTTTCAAGGTAAGCTTTATCATGCGCGTAAACGGCGGATACCTAAACTGCTTGCGTTCTGCCAACTCCAGCGCGAAAAATTGTCCGTACAGATTGTTTTCTATCAACGGAAAAACCCAATGTTCAGGAGCGTACGTTTGAATAAGCACACGCCCGCGTTCTTCGCGTCTTCCACTTCTTCCCGCAACCTGAACCATCATCTGAAACGCGCGTTCTATCGAGCGAAAGTCGGGGTGCTTCAACATGCGATCGGCATTCAGTATGCCTACCAAATGAACGTTGCTAAAGTCTAGCCCCTTCGTCACCATCTGCGTTCCAATGAGCACATCGGTCATTCCGCTTTCGAATTCCGAAATAATTTTATGGTGCGCATTCTTTCCCTTTGCAACGTCTAAGTCCATGCGCGAAATTCGAAGATGCGACAAACACTCGCCCAACTCTTCCTCTATTCGTTCCGTTCCTGCGCCCAACATTTTGAATGCGTTCGCTCCGCAAGACGGACATTGCTGAACAGGAATTTCATGATGACCGCAATAGTGACAGCGCAGTTCATGATGAAATTTATGATAGGTCAAACTCACGTCACAGTTCTTGCACTCGGGCGTATAATGACACATTTCGCATTCCCACAAAGGCGTGTATCCACGGCGGTTCTGGAACAAAATAACTTGCTTTCTCGCCTTTACAGTTGAGTCTATAGCCTCCAATAAAACCGAAGAAAAAACACCCTGCATTCGCTTCGCTTGCAACTCTGAGCGCAGGTTTACAAAATCTATTTTCGGTTGAACGGCATTGCCGTACCGCTCGAACATTTCAACCAGCTGATATTTTTTTTGTGTCGCATTGAAGTACGATTCCAACGAAGGCGTTGCGCTTCCCAAAACCACTTGCGCATTTGATAAAACACTTAGTTTAATGGCTGTGTCTCGCGCGTGATAACGTGGAGCTGGATCCTGTTGCTTGAACGTTCCTTCGTGCTCTTCGTCTACGATGATTAATCCTAAATTTTCAAATGGAAGAAACACGCCTGAACGTGCACCCAGTACGATGTCGAATCTATGCAATTCTGAATGAACCCGATGCCAAACTTCTGTGCGTTCATGGGTGCTGTAGCCGCTGTGGTAAATCCCCACGCGAACGCCAAAAAACCGTTGAATGCGATCTATCAAATGCGAAGTCAGTGCTATCTCAGGAACCAACAACAACACTTGTTTTCCTTGTTGAAGCTGCTCTTGCATGAGGTGCAAATACACTTCTGTTTTTCCGGAAGAAGTAACTCCGTGCAGCAGCGTAACTCCTGAATGAGATTTGATTTTCTCAAATGCACTTTGTTGCAATTCACTCAAAACTGGCAGTGGAAGAAGTTCGTAATCTCCGCTTATCATACGCAATTCAGAGCGTTCTTCTATTGCAAGAATTCCCTTTTTCACCAAAGCAGAAACAGCAGAAGCGCCTGTCTTCGATTGAATTTCAAGCTCCTTCTTCTTTAAAGATTCTCCGCTCTTTCCGTCCCATTTGCTCATTTGCAAAAACGTCATCAACACTTGAATTTGCTTGTCCGCATTGCGTTTTTCCAAAGACGAAAAATGTTGTTGCAACTGCTCGTCGGTATTTCCGTTTTCTCCTAAACTCACATAAGAAACTCGCTTCGGAATGAACTTCTCTTTCACTTCTTCGAACGACGCAATGGCGTTCTTCTTCAATAGATTTTTTAATGTAGAATGAATGGAAACTTTCGGCAATGCGTGTTGAATGTCTTTCGACATAACGCCCATTCCGCGGTCTTTTTCAACAATCACATCTAAAACCGAACGTTCATTCGGTGTTAGTTCAACAGACAAATCTTTTGTTGTGTAAACCGTTTCACTCGATAGTTTCAATCCACTTGGAAGAGCTGCCGTCATAACTTCTCCGAGCGTGCAAGCATAGTATTTCGCTATCCAGTCCCACAATTTCAGTTGTGTTTCTGAAACTACCGGAACGTCGTCTAGCACTTCTTCGAAATACTTTGCCGCATAGTCTTGCGGAACTTCTTCGTGAACGCGCCAAACGATTCCGGTGTAACGTTTCGATTTTCCTAACGGCACAACAACGCGAACCCCTTGCCGAACATGGCTCTCCCAGGCTACAGGAACCCTGTAGGTAAGCACTTGCGGAAGCGCCAACGGGACAACAACATCAACAAAAAAAGTCTTCATAGTCTATAAACAAGTAGAGACACGAAGGTCGTGTCTCTACTATAATTGGGGTTGAAATTCTTATACTTTTCTTTCTAAAACTTCGTCAATCATTCCGTACTCTTTGGCTTCAGAAGCAATCATCCAATAATCACGATCGCTGTCTGCCCATACTTGATCATACGTCTTACCGCTGTGTGTAGCAATAATATCATACAACTCTTTCTTCAATTTTTGAATTTCACGTGCCGTGATTTCAATATCAGAAGCTTGTCCGCGCGCGCCTCCTAGAGGTTGGTGAATCATAACGCGAGAGTGCTTCAATCCAGTGCGTTTTCCTGCTTGACCAGCACACAACAAAACAGCTCCCATAGAAGCAGCCATACCTGTGCAAATCGTTGCAACGTCTGGATTGATGTATTGCATGGTGTCGTAGATACCTAGACCTGCGTATACACTTCCTCCTGGAGAGTTAATGTAAATCTGAATGTCTTTTTTAGAATCTGTGCTTTCTAAAAACAACAACTGCGCTTGAATAATATTCGCAATATAGTCATCGATTTCAGTTCCCAAGAAAATAATTCTATCAGCCATCAAACGAGAAAACACATCTACCTCACGGAAAGGCATGTGACGCTCTTCAATAACTGTTCTTGTCATGTTCTCTGGACCATACATGTGAGAGATCACATCGTTCACCACTGTGCTATTGATACCTAGATGACCAGTAGCGTATTTTTTAAATTCTTTGCGTTCAAACATATCGTAATATTTGTGTCGAAGATACAGCGGTTTTCAATTGAAAACCTCCCCTTCAGACGTTAGACTTTTCAACTTATTCAATAACTTCAAAACGCTTGAACTTAATGCGTCCAAGTTCACACTCGTCTTCCCACATAGCAAGCGGACGGGCGTATACAGAGCCAAAAGGAATGGATTTATAAACAACCAAGGCCTCTTGGTTTTCACTGTGATTCGCTAGCGTAATAATTTCATAAACCCCTCCTTTGTAATGCTTCCAACGCTCACCTGGCATTGGGTATCTCATCGCTTTTTCCATGTTCTTGTTTTATAAAACCACTGTTCCAAAATTATCTGCTAATTGCTTTCGCACTTCGTCCAATCGTTTCTTTTCCGCCAATAATATCATCACCTCATCTTCGTTGGACTCGCCTTCCAATTGAGATTCAATGGCCTTCGCTGCTATTTGTACGTGGCGCATTTTCATGCGAAATAAACAATCTTTCGCGGCCTTTCCTATGACGTACTCCTCTGATTCAGTTAATATGCCATGTTTCGTTTTCCAGTTCTCGCTAATTTGGTGGCGCGTGGTTAAAACGTTTACCGCTTCACTTCGAACGCTCTCTTCCTCATGAGAAGTAAAATTGTGATGACTAGGCATCTGATTGTCCTTCACCAATTCCAAATACTCCTTTAACATTTTCGAGTAAACTTCAGACTGAAGCGTCATGAAGTCGTGCTCGAGATTTCCAATTAAATAATCAGCTACCGATAAATGAATCACTTCACGTTTTCCTTCTTCGTTCACTATTTCAATAGGCATTTCATATTCGCCATACATCAACAAAATGCGCAGGAAATCTCGCTCTTGGGCCTCTGCATTCAGTGCATCCGGAATCGGAATCGTTTCGTCAAAAGGCGATGGAGCTTCAACAGCTGTGTGAACACCGCCTTCTTCAGAAGAAGCTGGCTTTCCTGGGCCTTTCTTTAAATTTTCTTGAAGTGATTTGTTCAGTTCTAAGAACAGAACAGACTCTCCAATGCCCATAATTTGCGAACAGTCTTGAACAAATACCGATCGCTTAATGGCATCCGGAATAAGCGCAATGCTATCCACAATTCCGCGAATTAATCCCGCTTTTTTAATGGGGTCATTACCAACCTCTTCAAGAAGTAATGCGGTTTTATATCGAATAAAATCTTTCGCATTGTCCTTCACATACAGCTGAATCTCTTCGCTGCTGTGCTTTCTAGAATAGCTGTCCGGATCGTCTCCATCTGGGAATGACGAAACGCGAACGTTCATCCCTTCCTTCAATATCATGTCAATACCTCGGAAACTAGCTTTAATTCCAGCCTTGTCTCCGTCGTATAAAATCGTAATGTTTTGTGTGAAACGACGAATGAGTCGAATCTGTCCTTCGGTTAAACTCGTTCCGCTGCTCGCAACCACATTCTCAACGCCCGCTTGGTGAAGGGCAATCACATCTGTATATCCTTCAACCAAAAAACAGTTGTCTTCCTTCACCATCGCGTTCTTCGCGAGGTGCAGGCCATACAGGGTATTCGACTTGTGATAAAGATCGCTTTCCGGACTGTTGAAATACTTCGCAATGTCCTTCTCTGCCTTCAATGTTCTTCCACCAAACGCAATCACCTTTCCACTCACATTGTGAATAGGGAACATCACTCTTCCTCGGAAGAAATCGTAAGGAGAACCGTCCTTCTCACGGGTTAATCCCGTCTTCAATAAATAAGTTAGCGAATGTCCTGCAGATATCGCCGCTTGAGACATCTTGTCCCATCCATCTGGACAATAACCCAACTGAAATTTCTTCAGGGTGTCTTCGCGAAATCCGCGCGCTTCGAAATAAGAAAGCCCAATGGCTCTTCCCATTTCCGAATTGTACATCTGATCTTGGAAGTATTTATTGGCGTAATCAGTGACTACAGAAAGTTGTTCACGCTCGCTTTTTTCAGCTTTTTGTTCTTCCGTCTGACTCTCTTCTTCGATTTCAATGTTGTACCTGTTCGCCAACCATCGCAAGGCTTCCGGATAGGTAAGCTTCTCGTGCTGCATGAGGAAATCAATCGCGTTTCCGCCTTTTCCAGAACTGAAATCTTTGTAAATACCTTTTGCTGGAACAACGAAAAAACTCGGGGTTTTTTCATTCACAAACGGAGAAAGGCCGCGATAAGAAGACCCGCTTTTTTTCAAATGAACGAACTCGCCAACCACATCTTCAATAAGAATGGCCTGGAAAATTCGATCTATGGTGGAACGGGAAATCATGGGACTACCAAAGGTAGTGCTACATAACTACATTCACAATACGTTTTGGAACAACAATAATCTTTTTCGGGCTTTTTCCTTCCAAATATTTCGCGGTGCTGTCGTGCGCCATCACCTGCGCCTCAACATCTGGGGCACTCATGCCTACAGGAAGTGATAAGAAAAATCTTGTTTTTCCATTGAATGAAATCGGATATTCGAAATTCTCTTCTTCCAAATACTTGTTCTCAGCAACCGGCCATGATTCATTCATGACTGAAGTTGAATGACCTAAATTCCTCCAAAGTTCTTCAGCCAGGTGAGGGGCATACGGAGAAAGCAAAACAACCAACGGCTCCAAAGCCTGGCGCTTGTTGCATTTAAGATCTGTAAGCTCATTGGTCGCAATCATACAGGCGCTAACAACGGTGTTCCACGAGAAGCGCTCAAGGTCTTCGGTTATCTTTTTTATAGTCTTGTGAACCACCCGCATTTCAGCCGCAGTGGCCTCTTCAGAGGAAACAGAAAACGTTTCGTTCTCCAAGAATAAACGGTGGAAGCGACGCAAGAAATTGTGCACCCCGCTAATACCCTTAGTATCCCACGGCTTGCTTTGTTCAACAGGTCCTAAGAACATTTCGTAGCAGCGTAAAGTGTCTGCGCCGAACTTTTCAATTAATTCATCCGGGGTTTGAACGTTGTACTTCGACTTCGACATTTTCTCAACTTCCCAACCGCACGTGTATTCGCCGTTTTCATTCAACATGAATTCTGCGGTAGCATATTCTGGAAGCCAATTCTTAAATCCTTCAATATTCAATTTATCATTGTCAACCAATGAAATGTCTGCATACAAGCGCTGTGTTTCAAACTCTTTTCTTCTTTCGAAAGAAATGAACGTATTGCTGTCTTTTATACGGTAAACAAAGCTGCTACGCCCAAGGATCATTCCTTGGTTAATCATCTTCTTGAACGGTTCGTTGAACGGTATGTAGCCCAAGTCGAACAACACTTTCGTCCAAAAACGAGAATACAACAAGTGTCCGGTTGCATGCTCTGCCCCGCCCATATATAAGTCTACTTGTCCCCAATATTTTATACGTTCTTCCGAAGCAAAAACCGAATGATTGTTCGGGTCCATGTATCGTAAGAAATACCAAGAAGATCCTGCCCAACCCGGCATGGTGTTGCACTCCATGGGCATGCCGTTTCTTTCCCAATTCGTTGCACGAGCCAACGGTGGTTCGCCTGATTCTGTTGGAAGATAAGCGTCTACATCGGGCAATTGCGTAGGCAGTTCTTCTGTTTCAATTAATCGCGGAATTCCGTTTTCATAATAAATAGGAAACGGCTCTCCCCAATAACGCTGACGGCTAAACACCGCATCCCGCAAGCGATAATTCACGCGTTTTTCACCTGCGCCAATTTCCGTCAAACGTTCACACACCGCATCAAATGCAGCGTAGTAATTCATTCCGTTCAAGAAATCTGAATTCGCTAACAGCGCATCTTTTGAAGTTTCTGACTTTTCTGACAAATCAGATTCAGCAAAAATGTTTTTTATTTCTAGGTTGAAATGCTTCGCGAAATCATAATCGCGTTGGTCTCCCGCTGGAACAGCCATGACCGCTCCCGTTCCATATCCGGCCAACACATAGTCGCCAATCCAAACCGGAACTTGATCTCCCGTTAATGGGTGCTGTGCGTAGCTTCCCGTGAACACACCTGAGATTTTCTTCTCGGCCATGCGTTCGCGTTCTGTCTTCAACTTGGAATTCGCAACGTATTCCGACACAGCGTCGCGCTGTTCCTCTGTGGTCAAGACTTCTACACTTTCGTGTTCAGGAGCCAATGTTAAAAATGACACGCCGTACAAGGTATCTGGACGTGTTGTGAAAACCTCAATCGTTACTTCTTTCTCTGCTTGAAAACGAACGCGCGCACCGGAAGATTTTCCGATCCAGTTGCGCTGAATTTCTTTAATGTTATCGGGCCAATCAATGGTGTCTAAATCGGAAATCAATCGTTCCGAATAGGCAGAAATACGCATACTCCATTGACGCATTTTCTTTTGCTCAACCGAGTGACCACCGCGCTCGCTAACGCCGTCTTTGATTTCATCGTTCGCAAGAACAGTTCCCAAAGCAGGGCACCAATTCACCAGCGAGTCCGCCAAATAAGACACGCGGTAATTCATAAGCAAGGCCTCTTTTTGCGCTTCGCTCATGCTCTTCCAATCGGTGTCGGTAAATTCTCCTTCGAAATAAGGAGAGAAAATATGATCGGCTTCCAACAAATAAGTCTTCCACCATTCCTCGTCCATGTGCGCATTCACGCCGTATGAACCATTCTCTTCAAACTTCGCAATCAACTCGGAAATAGGGCGAGTCTTGTTCGTTGCTAAATCGTACCACGCGTTGAACAACAATCCGAAAATCCATTGCGTCCACTTGTAATATTCCGGAGAGCTCGTTCTCACCTCTCTGCTCCAATCGTATGAAAAGCCAATCTTATCGAGCTGTTCGCGGTAACGCCCTATGTTTTCTTCTGTCGTTTTCGCAGGGTGCTGTCCGGTTAGAATAGCGTATTGTTCTGCCGGAAGTCCGAATGAATCGTAGCCCATCGGATGCAACACATTGTATCCTTTGTGACGCATGTAGCGAGCGTAAATATCTGAGGCGATATACCCTAATGGGTGACCCACGTGAAGCCCCGCTCCGCTTGGATAGGGGAACATATCTAAGACGTAAAACTTCTTCTTATTCGGGTCTTCGGTTACTTTGTAAGACTCGTCCTGCGCCCATTTCTTACGCCAGTTCGCTTCAATATTTCTAAAATCGTATTCCATAAATCGTGTAGAATCGTTCGCGAAGATAGGGCTTAGAAAGAGCTAATTCACTAACTTCGCGAAGTATGAAATACCAACGCATTCTTCTAAAATTAAGTGGTGAGGCCTTAATGGGCGACAAACAGTTCGGAATTGACAATTCCCGTTTAGTTCAATACGCGCATGAAATTAAAGCTGTTTGGGAAAAAGGAATTGAAGTCGCTATTGTCGTCGGTGGCGGAAACATCTTCCGCGGCGTTCAAGCCGAACAAGGCGGAATGGAGCGCACACAAGGCGATTACATGGGTATGTTAGCAACCATGATTAACAGCATGGCGTTGCAAAGCGCTCTTGAATCGGCCGGGGTTCCAACACGCTTGCAAAGCGCCATTGAGATGAAACAAATTTGTGAACCATTCATCAAACGCAGAGCGGTTCGTCATTTAGAAAAAAGCCGTGTTGTTATTTTCGGAGCAGGAACTGGTAACCCGTTCTTCACAACTGATACCGCCGCTTCACTTCGTGCAATTGAAATTGAAGCCGATGTTGTGTTGAAGGGAACACGCGTAGACGGCATATACACGGCAGATCCGGAGAAAGATCCAACCGCAACAAAATACGAAACCGTTACTTTCAATGAGGTTTACGAAAAAGGATTGAACGTTATGGACATGACCGCATTCACTCTTTGCAACGAAAACAAATTGCCTATTATCATTTTTGATATGAACAAAGAGGGAAACCTTCTGAGGTTAGTTACCGGCGAAAACATTGGAACCAAAGTAGAATTTTAAAGCATAACCACAGTATGTCTGAAGAAGTTAAAATGGCTCTCGACGAGGCCGCAGATGCAATGAATAAATCCATTGCTCACCTAGAAAGCGAGTTGAATAAGGTGCGTGCTGGTAAAGCAAGCCCTATTATGTTAGACGGCGTGCGCGTAGACTATTACGGCACTATGACTCCGCTAAAAAACGTGGCTAACGTTACCACCCCAGATGCGCGAACGCTCAATGTTCAGCCCTGGGAAAAAGGTATGTTAACCGCCATCTCTAGGGGAATTATGGAAGCAAACCTTGGTTTGAATCCGCAGAACAACGGCGATGTGATTATGATTGCTGTCCCTATGTTGACTGAAGAACGTCGTCGCGATTTATCGAAGCGTGCTCATTCAGAAGGCGAAAACGCTCGTGTTGGAATTCGTACGGCTCGTAAAGAGGCGTTAGATTTCATTAAGCAAGCCCAAAAAGACGGGCTTCCCGAAGACGAAGCGAAGACCGGTGAATCAAAGGTTCAAGAACTTACAGACAAGTTCAACAAAAAAGCAGACGAAGTCTTAGCCGCGAAAGACAAAGATATTATGTCCATCTAAACCCAAGCATGTGGTAAAGATTGGTGATATCGAACTTCCTGAGTTTCCGCTGCTGCTCGCTCCCATGGAAGATGTGAGCGATCCGCCCTTCCGCATGGTCTGCAAAGAGCAGGGAGTAGATTTAATGTATACCGAATTTATTAGTAGCGAAGGGCTTATTCGCGATGCCGTAAAAAGCAGAATGAAGCTCGACATCTTCGAGTATGAAAGACCCGTCGGGGTTCAAATTTTCGGAAGTGAAATTGAATCCATGGTGAAAAGCGCTGAAATTATCGAGTCGGTAAATCCAAATCTCTTAGACATCAATTACGGCTGTCCAGTTTCGAAAGTCACCTGCAAAGGCGCTGGGGCAGGCATTCTGCAGAACATTCCGAAAATGGTTGCTATGACAAAAGCTGTTGTAAACGCCACTTCACTTCCGGTTACCGTTAAAACCCGTTTAGGGTGGGACGAGGGTTCGAAGAACATCGAAGAGGTTGCTGAACGCCTTCAGGACATCGGTATTCAAGCCCTGACGATTCACGGAAGAACGCGTGTGCAGATGTACAAGGGCGAAGCGAATTGGGAGCTTATTGCGAAGATCAAAGAAAACTCACGCATTCATATTCCCGTCTTCGGAAACGGTGATATCGACTCTCCGGAAAAAGCGTGGGAATACAAAAACAAATACGGTGTAGATGGAATCATGGTGGGCCGCGCAAGTATCGGATACCCTTGGATATTCCGCGAAATAAAGCACTACTTCAAAACACAAGAACTGCTTCCCCCACCTACCATTGCTGAGCGGGTTGAAGCGTGTAAGAATCATTTCGAATTTTCTCTTCGTTGGAAAGGCGATAAGCTCGGTGTTCTTGAAATGAGAAGACACTACACCAATTATTTCAAAGGAATTCCAAACTTCAAACCCTTTCGAATGGAGTTGGTAACGTCTATGGATATTGAGTTCATTCGGAAAAAGTTAGATGACATTACTCAGTTTGAAATCTAATTTCAGGTTTAACTTTGCAACATCTAGAATAATCTATACTTGTTCAGATGACAAAACTCTACAACACCGAAGATAAGCGCCTCCTGCGCCAACGCATGCTCGCAGATAGCACTCCGCGAACAACAGTTTCATTTTACAAATACAATCAGATTGAAAATCCGCAAGGCTTTCGCGACGACCTTTTCGCGCGGTGGAGCGCACTTGATGTTCTAGGCAGAACTTACATTGCTTCGGAAGGAATTAACGCGCAAGTTTCAGTTCCCACGGAGAATTTCAAAGCCTTTGTAAAAGATCTTTTCTCAATTGATTTTTTAAATGGAATCCGCCTGAATCCAGCTGTAGATCAGGGTAAATCGTTCTATGCGTTAAAGGTAAAACTTCGCAATAAAATCGTTGCAGATGGCATTGAAGATCCAGATTTCGATCCGTCAAACACTGGAAAATACTTAAACGCTGAAGAGTGGAATCAACAACTCGCAGATCCCAACACTGTTGTTGTAGACATGCGCAATCACTACGAAAGCGAAGTGGGCCATTTCGAGGGTGCTATCTGTCCTGATGTTGACACCTTCCGCGAAGAACTTCAAGTGGTTGAAGACATTCTTCAAAACGACAAAGACAAGAAGGTGCTCATGTATTGCACTGGCGGAATTCGTTGTGAAAAAGCTTCGGCTTACATGAAACACAAGGGGTTCGAAAATGTCTATCACCTCGAGGGTGGAATCATTAAATATGCTCGCGATGCGAAAGCAAACGATTTAGATATCAAATTCAAAGGTGTGAATTTTGTGTTCGACGAACGCCTTGCTGAACGAATTTCTGACGAGGTTATCGCAACGTGTCATCAGTGCGGAGAATCCTTCGATCATCATACCAATTGTTTAAACCTCGGTTGTCACATCTTATTCATTCAATGCCACACATGCAAAGAGAAATACGAGAATTGTTGCTCTGAAGAGTGTCAAAACATTACTCATTTGAGTGAAGATGAACAAAAAGAACTGCGCAAGAAAACGCCTGTAGTCCACAACGTATATAAGAAAGGTCGCATGCCGAAACTCACGAAATAATCATTTCTTGCGCGCGTGCTCAAAAATGTTATATTCGCAAAACGTTAAAAACCTTTAAGCGTTAATACTATGTACTGGACTTTAGAATTGGCCTCATATCTCGAAGACGCACCTTGGCCTGCAACAAAAGAAGAATTAATCGATTACGCTATGCGTGCCGGAGCACCGTTGGAAGTAGTAGAGAACCTTCAACAATTAGAAGACGAAGAAGAGGTGTTCGAGAGCATCGAAGACATTTGGCCAGACTACCCTACAAAAGAGGATTTCTTCTTCAACGAAGACGAATATTAATTTCTCCTTCTTAAACTCTTTCCATGCCCACAGCTGAGGAACAAAAACAACTGAGGTACGACCTCGCCTACTTGCGCATGGCCAAAGAATGGGCTAAACTTTCGCATTGCACGCGAAAACAAGTCGCGGCGCTTCTTGTGAAAAATGGCGTTATTATTTCAGACGGATACAACGGGACTCCAAGCGGATTTCCAAATGCCTGTGAAAACAATTTGGGAGAAACGCATTGGTACGTCCTACACGCCGAAGCTAACGCTATTCTCAAAGTAGCGAAGTCTACAAACAATGCCCATGGCTCAACATTATACATAACACTCAGTCCTTGTAGGGATTGCTGTAAGCTTATTCTTCAGTCGGGAATTACCCGCTTGGTCTACTTAAACGCATACAAAGACACAACTGCGATAGATTTTTTAAGAAATTCTGGGGTAGAAGTTGTTCAACGAGAATTACCAGAATAAGCGTTATCTTTTCCGCTTCGAAACAAAACATGTCTGAAGAAATACATAACGAAAAATCTGGTAAGTCTCCCTTGCAGCCATTGTATTATGCTTTTGTCTTAATCGCTGGAATTCTTCTTGGAACTCTTCTTGCCGATAAAAACCTGCTTGCCATAAAAACAGGGAAAGAAGACAATCCCAACAAGCTTGTTAGTCTTATTGATTTTATTGAAGACAACTACGTAGACAGCGTAGATAAAAAGAAAATCATTGACGATGCCATCGCCTCAATTCTTAAAAATTTAGATCCACACAGCTACTACTTAGGCCCTGAAGAATACGCTAAAGCAAAAGAAGAAATGTCTGGCTCGTATGAGGGTATTGGTGTAGAGTTTTTAATCCTTCGCGACTCGCTTATGGTGAATCGCGTCGTTCCATTCGGGCCAAGCTTCCGCGCTGGAATTCAGTCCGGCGACCGAATTGTTCAAGTAGACGGAAAAGACATTTCCGGAAAATCTTTGAACAACGAAGGTGTTATGAAAATGCTAAAAGGTGAGGCTGGAAGCACTGTTAACGTTAGCGTTCTTCGAAAAAAAGAATATGTTAATTTCAGTGTTGAAAGAGGTTCTCTTCCTCTGCCAAGCGTACCTTCCTTCTATAAAGTGGAAGACGGTCTTGGTTACATTAAAATAGATCGTTTCGCAAAAACGACTTACAGCGAATTTTTAACGGCTGGAAACTCACTTAAAAATCAGGGGTGCACGAAGTTTATTTTGGACCTGCGCGGAAACGGTGGTGGATTGCTCGATCAAGCCACCAGCATTGCTGAAGAGTTCTTAGAAAAAGACCGATTAATGGTTTACACTGCGGGGACACACTCTGGAAGAAACGATTACAACACACTGAAGCGTGGGGCTTTCGCAGATATTCAGGTTACCGTTCTTATCGACGAGTATAGCGCATCCGCTAGTGAGATCGTTGCGGGTGCCTTACAAGATTGGGATCGCGCTATCGTGGTGGGAAGACGATCTTTTGGAAAAGGGTTGGTTCAAAGTGAAATCGAGTTGCCCGACAAAAGTGCTCTTCGATTAACCACCGCTCGTTATTACACCCCTACAGGAAGGTGCATTCAAAAGCCTTACGGAGACTCTTCAAAATACTTCAACGAAACGCATCAGCGCTGGTCAAGCGGAGAATTATTCAATCAAGATAATATCGCGCATGCCGACACTCTAAAGTTTTACACCCCTTCCGGAAGAGTGGTATACGGAGGTGGGGGAATTACCCCGGATGTATTTATTCCTTTCGACTCAACATCAACGTCTTTTGCGTTAATAGACATTATTAATTTCGGAATTCTTCGTCATTTGTGTTTCGATTATGTTGATCAAAACAGGACACTACTTTCAAACTGGAAGTCCTTCGATTTATATCAAAAAAATTACAAAACAGAAGACGCACTTTTAGAAAAAACACTTCAATCTGCGAAGGAAAATAACATCTTATACACCAAGGCAGAAGTTACAAAACTGAAGGCACAATGTTCTCTTCGATTTAAAGCTCAAATCGCACGCGCTTTGTTCGATGAAAACGCAATGATTCGCATTATGAATGCGGGAGACCCTGAGTTAGTCAAGGCTGTGGAGGTCTCTAAAAACTACAACTCTTACTTCTTCCATAACTAATGGATACGCTTTCCAAACAGGAACGCCTCTATAAAAAGAAATCAATAGAGTCGCTGTACGCTCAGGGAAAAAGCATTAAAACACCGGCAATTATTTGCTTGTATCACCCCTCTGAAGAAGTTTCTGAATTTCCTGTACAAGCACTATTCACTGCGCCAAAGCGCCGATTCGCAAGGGCGCATGACAGAAATAGAATAAAACGACTCATAAAAGAGGTTTATCGAAAAGAAAAACAACCACTTTATGATCACCTCAACAACAAGGGTGAAAAATTATCGTTAGCCTTTATCTTTACGGGAAACCGCATTCCTGATTATGATTATGTGGAGCAAAAGGTTAAGCACCTCATCAAACAACTTATTTCTGTTACGAACCAAGAGCATTCAACCCATGAAAATACTTAAACCCTCTCTACTTTTTTTATTGCTCTCTTTCTTTTCTTTTTCTTCTTTTGCGCAGCCAAACCAATCTACTAATTACTTCGAGGTTGTAAAAAACCTTGAGATTTTTACTGACGTTTTCAGACAGCTTGATGAGCTGTATGTAGAAGAGTCTGCTCCCGGAAACCTAATAAATACAGCTCTTTCAGGCATGTTGGCCTCATTAGACCCCTATACCGTTTACTATCCCGAATCTAAAATAGAAGACGCCATGTACCTTCAAAC
>CAMCUG010000005.1 GCA_945878835.1 Chryseobacterium gleum
AGTTTTGGAAAAAAACATATGACTAAAATGTCTGTTCTGTACTCGGGAAACTTTCGCTGTGAGGTGGTTCATGCGCAAAGCAACACCCAAATTGAAACCGATGCTCCACTCGACAACAAAGGGAAGGGAGAACGGTTTTCTCCTACCGATCTTCTGTGCACATCGCTTGCCACCTGCATACTAACCACCATGGCCATAGCAGCTGAAGAACGAAGTTGGAAGTTTGAAGGAGTAAAAGCTGAAATTGAAAAGATTATGAGTTCGACCCCAAGACGAATAGGTGAATTAAAAATTCACTTTACGTTTCCTGATTTGGAGTACGATGATTTAATGAAAGAAAAAATTCAACGATACGCTCACGCCTGCCCAGTAGGCCGCAGCCTGCACCCAGATGTGTTACAGAATGTAACATTCGAGTTTAATTGAATACTACTTTTGCGGACACACCTGGTCGTAGGCGGCACACTTTTCGCTCTTTCGATTACAAGATTGAAGACTAAAAAAGCCTAAACCGAGCAAAACAAAAAATAAAACGCTTGCAGATTTTTTCATCATATTAAATTGAGTTACAAAATTACTTCAAACCAAAGTTAATAATCCCGAATTTGAAAAGCAGTTATCAACATATCGCTGTAAGATTCGCTCTAATGCTCTTTACTTTCGGAATTTCCGTTGTCCGAGCGCAACCCTCGAAGCCGATACATAAATATTCCGGGCTAACCTCTCCCATGCAAAAGAACCTAAATCCGGACGAGTTATTGCATTTATTGAACAACAGCGGTTATCCCTATGCGCAAATAGAACTCGACACCCTATTTATTGAATCACAACCTTCCGAATTTCATTGGAATGTATCTCTCGGAAATCAACTTTTACTTGACACCCTCATTACTGCGAGCAGCCTATTTAACAAAAAAACACTTCAGCGCTCAATCAATTACAAATTAGGACAACCCTACAGCTCAGATAAAATCAAAAACATTGGCGCTGCGCTCAATCAGATTTCATTTTTGAAACCCAACTCACCTGTGTTGGCTCGAATGCACGGCTCAACGTTCAGTCTAGTTTTGAAACCTGAACGGAAAAAGAACAACCAAATTTCAGCGCTTATTGCTTTACAACCGAGACCTGGTTCTAGCCAATCCATGTTAACAGGTAACATTGATCTAGAATTGTCAAACACGCTTAAACAAGCGGAAATCATTGAGTTCCATTGGAAACGCCCCCAGCCTAAAAGTCAGAGTTTAGCGTTCAAACTAGGTAGTCCGTTTACAGCAGGATTGCCGATTGGGTTTCAATTTGAGTTTGCTTCTTTTCTTCGCGATTCAACTTTTTCTTCCACCGATTTATCGTTGCGGTTGCTAACAAAGATGAACGACTTAAACGGATTCTCTGCGGCGATTAACAAGTCAACAAACACACATTTCAATACGTCTTCAACTTACGGAAATACACTGGTAAAGACCTATTCCCTTCGTTACTCAAAATTCAATTACACCGAAAACGCCATTAATTTCACAATTGAAGGGTTAGCGGGAAATCGCTCTATTCAATATGAATCAAGTGTATCGCAGAAAAAATTGTATTCGCTTCGCGGAAAAATCTGGACAAAATATGCCCTTAGCAAACTTCTATTCACCAATGTTAACCTAGAAGCAAATGCCCTTTATAGCGATTCTCTTTTCAACAATGAAATAGCGAGATTGGGCGGAACGAAAAATCTTCGGGCGTTTATAGAAGAAAGTATTTACGCTTCACAATACGCCATGCTTAATTGCGACTTCGGTGTTACACTCGGACCCGAAATTCAATCATTCCTTTTTGGCGATGTCGTTTATGTAAAATCTCCAATCACAAAAACCTATTACGATACTGGTTTGGGATTTCGATTTCAACAAGAAAATGGCGCCGTATCCATAACCTATGGGGTTGGAAATGTTGAAAACAGAGGGCTCCAACTTAAAAACGGTCGCGTGGGCATAACATTTTCTTCGCGTTTCTAAAAATACTTTTCCACAATTTAGAAAAGCCTTCAACGTGAAGGTAATTTTGAACCATGGATACACTTTCACTTGCCGTTGGCGCTATTTCAGGCGGAACGCTTACTGCCATTATTTTTTTAGTGAATCGAAAAGCAAGCGGCAATCAGAATGACGTCACTTTTTACAAAGGCGAACTTGAAAATAGCAAAGCCGAATGCAACACCATGCGTGTTCGCGTAGAATCGTTGATTCAAGAAAAAGCAACAACCCTTGCTTCCTTGGAGTCGGCTCACAAAGCCCTTGAATCTGAAAAACTTTTCATGGAAGATTTGAAAGCTAATCTCAAAGTTGAGTTCAAGAATTTGAGCAATGACATTCTCGATGAACGGGTGAAAAAATTAAATGAGGCCAACGAATCTCATTTGTCTGTCACTCTAACTCCACTTCGAACAACCATAAACGAATTCAAGTCGAAACTTGAAAAAACAGAATTGGACAATGTTGATCGTTCTGCTCGATTGGAAAATGAAATAAAGAATTTGCGCGAGGCCAGCTCTAACATTGGCACCAACGCAGAAAACCTGACTCGAGCTCTGAAAGGCGATAACAAAGCACAAGGAAATTGGGGAGAAATGATTTTAGAATCAGTGCTCGAAAAAAGCGGATTGGTGAAAGGAAAAGAATTTATTGTTCAGCATTCAGATGTCAACGACAACGAGAAAACCATTCGTCCAGATGTCATTGTTAACCTCCCGGAAAACAAACACATCATTGTAGATTCGAAAGTTTCGTTAACCGCCTATAACAGCTACGTTAACACCCAAGACGATAAAGAAAAAGCTATTGCTATGCGTGCGCATTTAGACAGTGTTCGCTCGCATATTAAACTGCTAAGTGATAAGAAATACGAGTCTGCCGATAAGCTAACTACCCCTGAATTTGTTTTGTTGTTTATGCCCATAGAACCTGCGCTCATTGCAGCGTTCAACGAAGACAATAATTTGTTTTCTTTCGCTTGGGAGCGCAACATCATTCTGGTTTCTCCGACCACCTTGTTGGCCACGCTAAGAACTGTAGCCAGTATTTGGGCACAAGAGAAACGTTCAAAGAATTCTGAAAATATTGCCAAAGAAGCAGGGACATTTATAGACAAACTCGAAGGATTTGTAGGCTCCCTTGAAACCCTCGAGCGCAACCTTTCCACTGCACAAAATACTTTAAGCGCTGCTATGGGCCAACTCAAAACCGGAAAAGGAAATCTGCTCGGCAAGGCTAAAAACATGAAAATTATGGGCGCTAAATCTGGGAGTAATTTCGAAAAACGCTTACCTTCGATTGATAATGACGAAGATGAATCAACAGAGGAGCCAACCTAATTTCTGCCGGTTAGTTTTATTTTTCATTGTTCTCTTTTTTGTCTCTTGCTCAGCACCTAAAAAACTGCGAGAAAATCAATTCGGGAAGAACGAATTTTATTTTCAACCGTTAGTTAATCTCGTGCATTGTAGCAACGACTCGTCTAATTTATTGTTGGAATTCGATGCTGATCAGCTTCTTTATTCAAGAAAATCTACGCACGAAAATTTCACTGCGCAATTGGAAGTTGAAGTCATTATCACCAAACAAAAAGCAAATTCCGACACCCTTCGATACACCTACACACCCAACCAAATGCAGGAATCAGGAGTTTGGAGGAAGGAAATACCCTTGCCTATTTCCTTTGGCAATTCCGAGGTTGTTGTTAAACTTAAAGATTTGAATCGCCGCGCTCAACACGAAAAGAAATTCAGTTTTTTGAAAAACGATCAGCCAAGTACGTATGATATTCGAGTGACTGCGAACGGTTTAAACACGCCCGTTTATGATCAGTACTTAGTCACCGGCGACACAATCCATCTCGACTTTCCGCGATTTAAAAATTCAGAATACCCACCGGTTGAAATTTTTTCGCTCACCGAAATTCCCAATCTTCCTCCACCAGCCTTCTCGAACAACTCGCCTCTAATTCCTGATTCAACATCATTCAGTTTAACCAATTTGAGTTTCGATGGGAGCCGCTACAACTTTATTGCAGAAAACAAATCGTATCTTTTTCGAACTAAAAATTCTTCACAGCTCTATCTGTATTCGAATGGCGAATTCCCCACGACAACATCACTGAAGGATCTGATCGCTCCTTTGAGATACATCACGTCCAAATCCGAATTCGAATACATCTACAATGTTCGTGACCCGTACACCAGCTTTTGTAATTTCTGGAAAGACTGCGGTGGATCGGAAGAAAAAGCCAAAGAACTAATCTCTATTTTCTTTCGAAGAGTAAACACCTCCAACACTTATTTTTCCTCTGCCGTGCCGGGTTGGAGAACAGATCGCGGAATGATCTACATTATTTACGGAAAACCTACACGAGTAGAAAACGTTGGATACAGCGAGCGTTGGGTATATGGCGACGAGACCATTCCTGGATCTTTTTCATTCCTCTTTCGATACAAAAAAGACAACCTATCGAACAACGTTTATATACTTCAACGCGACGGTCTCTATAGAAGCAGTTGGGAGATTGCCGTTAACACCTGGAGACAAGGAAGAGTATTTCGCGAATAAGACTTACTTTTGCAACGTGAGACCTACTACATCATCATCATCGAAATCGAATTTAATCATTGGCATTCATCCACTGGAAGAAGCTCTTGATGCAGGGAAAAACATTGACAAGGTTCTTTTCAACAAAGAATTACGCAGCGACAAATTGCGTCAGTTGAAAGACCGCTTGAAAAAAGAAAAAATTCCCTTCGTACTTGTTCCCGAAATAAAACTCAATAAAATAACCCGCTCCAATCACCAAGGCGTTCTGGCGTTCATGGCTCCTATTGCCTTTGCAGATTATGAGAATGTGGTTATGAATGCAGTTGAAAGTGGCGAACCGCCTTTGTTTCTGATTCTAGATAGAGTTACTGACGTTCGAAATTTCGGAGCTATTTGTCGTTCGGCGGAATGTTTCGGAGTGAAGGGAATAATAGTACCTGAAGTAGGTGCAGCACAAATAAACGAAGATGCACTAAAAGCTTCGGCCGGGGCACTCATGCACTTGAACATTTGCAAGGTAAAAAACTTGCTCGACGCATTAGACTATTTGCACGCCTCTGGAATCGGTTCCGTTGTTCTTTCTGAAAAGGCGACTGTGAGTCTTCAAGAATTCCAAAAAACACGTGATCAAAATTTGGGATTGTGCATCATTATGGGTTCTGAAGAAGATGGCATTAATCCGCAGCTCTTGAAACGTGCGCACCAATTGGTGACTATTCCTATGAAAGGACAAACCAGTTCTTTGAACGTCTCAGTGGCAGCAGGAATTGCTCTTGCTTCATTAACAGCTTAGAATCTCACACCAAACGAAAAACTAACTTGCACCAATAAGTTATCGATGCTCGCCATTGAAATCAATGAAGGGTCATAGAGGAAATACCCATCCTTATTTTTCGTAATCATTAACGCCCCATCGCAATAGAAATCGTCTTTCTTATAACCGCCTCCGACATTCCAATTGAACAGAGGCTCTGCAGGTTTTTGAGCTAGTTCGGTGTAAACCGACGTTCTGTATCCTAAGCCAGCTCTGAGGCGGTAGACATCTCCCAAGCGAAACTCGGCTCCCAATCTCCCTTTATGCACTCGCTTAAAATTCTCCTGAATTGCTTGATTTTCTATAGCGAATTCCGAAGTTCCACCTGTAATTCCGTACATCGTCATTTTCGAAAAATCAGAAGATTCATAGTCCGCCGATAAGATTCCAAAATTCCCCAAGATTAATGCAGCCCCAGCACCCACTGCAGCCGGAATTTGAAAACCATAATCAAAAACGTTTTTGTCAGAAGAATAACTGTATGGGGTTGCTCCAATGTTAGTCTCCATCTTCGCTGTATAGTTATCGCTTATCGATTGCTTGCACGAGGAATGCCAAAAAGCTCCCAAACGAACATATGGACTAGGAACATATTGAACACCTAATTTAGCTTGAACTGAGGGACCTTTTGTTACAACATCGGACGTGTTATTGTCTTCGATTAAAGAATAATTAATAGCGGTACCATTGGAAGAAAAGGATTCTGAATAAGTCGAGTTTTTCTCAAATACAACTTTCCGAAAGGCAAACGATGCTCCTAAAAACAATTTCTCCTCGAATGCCCGCGCAACACTTAAGCAGGTCTCACGAACATATCCTTTCTCTTCCACATGCTGGCGGCGAGTGAAGGTATTGTTGTCAATTCCAACATGCACGTATGGGTCAGCGGTTCCTGGATTAATTAAATAAGTTTGCCAAGCGAGTCCTGCTCCGAAAGGAAAAGATGCCGTCACATCTGCATTTGCAGGATTGTAATCATTCAACTGGTTGGTATACACATCGAGCAGGGAAGACTGATTGTCGCTCGATTCTAAATCGTATTTTCTTTTGAATGATTGTGTTCGTCCGTATGCCAATCCGTAAATCCAAGGACCCCATCCAGATCCTGCTGTTCCGAATGTTGAAGTAAATCCGAACGTATTTATTCCCAATCCGGTTGCCCCGGAGGAAGAAACCTGGTTGTTGAAATCGACTTGTGTTGAACGCGATAGCAAACTCAATCCAAATTCCATGTTCTGCTTTTTATAGGCAGCAATACCTGCAGGATTTTGAAAAAAATTAGTGAAGTCTGCACCGAGGGCGGTATATGCTCCTCCCATTCCGATGGCACGATTTGAATAAGCACCAAACGTATTTGAGAATCTCAACGCATCGTCTTCATTCTGCGCAAAAACAACATTAACACTAAGCAAAAAAATACATAAAATTGAAACAACCCCCCCCTTGCGAAGCACCTTGTGCAACATCTTGCTATGCATCTTGCTATGCATCTTGTAAAGCACCTTATGCAACATCTTGCTATGCATCTTGTGCAACATCAAGGCCTCTTACTCGGTGAAGTTGAACGCGAAGGAGAACTGTGAGATGGCGTGCTTGTTCTTGAAGGAGTAGTCGTTTTTGAAGGGGTACTGTGTGTCGGAGCGCTGTGTGTTGGTGTTGAACGAGAAGGAGAACTGCTGTTACTTGGTTTTGTGCGGCTCGGTGAACTATAACTCGGCGTTGAACGAGACGGGCTAGTTGTACTTGGAGTTGAACGAGACGGCGTAGCATAGGTTGGCGAATTGTAACTCGGTGCAGTGCGCGCTGGAGCCGGCGCTGAAGGAGAAGGAGAACTTCCTGGTGAAGTGTATTCAGGAGTTCCTGCAGAACGAGAATTTGTAGGGGTAGAATTATTTCCGTTTGCTCTTAACGTATTCACCGGCTGCGGCGTACGTGAAGTTTCCGCAATCGGTTCAACCAAGTTTTTTTGAAGTACCCCGCGATGGTAGGTTGAAGAATTGCCAGTTCCTACACTAGCAGGTCTGCGGTGATAGTGAGTGACATTCGCAGTTTCTCCGTTTCCTGTTGAACCACCGCCCCATCCATTTCCATTCCCATTGTTGTTATTTCCGTACCATCCGTTGCCATAGCCATTTCCACCCCATCCTAAACCACCCATTCCATATCCATATGGGTTGTAACCATATCCACCACCATAGGGGTTATATGAACTGTATGGATTGTAACCGTATGAATTACTACCATAAGGATTATAGCCATAACCGCTGTTCCCATAATTACCATAACCACCGTAGTTATTGAAGGGACTGCTGGAACCGAAGCCCATTCCATAGCCACCGCCATTGCAGTAATTCGAAAAAGCATTCAATCCATAACTCAACTGCCAACCGCTTACTGGATTAAAAGTTGCTCTTGGATTTGTTCCTCCGTTTACGGAATTTGCACGAGATGCTGAATTCGGATCGTAGTAATCGTCTCCCCCCGCTGCAGCACCAGCCACCAGGGTATTGTCGTAAAACAACTCCTTTCCGTTCCAATACATTTCATCATCCTCTGCACGGGTGCGATCATCCGTCAAATTTTCAAAACTCGCACAAGAACTCAATACAAGAACTGTCGTGAAGAAGTAAAAAATTCGTTGTAGCGCTTTCATAATCGTATGGATTTGATAGTTTAAAGGTAATAAGGTTTTACATTTGCTTCTGCGAAAAAAGAAAAAAAATGGCCGAGAAAATTCCTACAAGAAAAGAAGACTACTCCAAATGGTACAACGAACTTGTGATGCAAGCCGATTTGGCTCAGCACAGCGAGGTGAAAGGATGCATGATCATTAAACCTTATGGCTATGCTATTTGGGAAAAGATGCGCGATCAATTGGACATTCGATTCAAAGAAACGGGACATCAGAATGCCTATTTCCCTTTGTTGATACCGAAAAGCTATTTGAGTAAAGAAGCTGCGCATGTCGAAGGGTTTGCCAAAGAGTGTGCCGTTGTTACCCATTACAGACTTAAGTCAGAAAATGGAGGTGTTGTCGTAGATCCAGATGCAAAATTGGAAGAAGAATTAATCATACGCCCAACCAGCGAAACCATCATTTGGAACACCTACAAAGGATGGATTCAGAGCTACCGCGATCTACCTCTACTGATTAACCAATGGGCGAATGTGGTTCGTTGGGAAATGCGCACACGTCTCTTTTTAAGAACC
Source organism: Chryseobacterium gleum (assembly GCA_945878835.1). Lineage (GTDB taxonomy): Bacteria > Bacteroidota > Bacteroidia > Flavobacteriales_D > Sanyastnellaceae > CAIZGX01. The sequence goes on from CAMCUG010000005.1 coordinate 8,596, forward strand.
GCTGAATTCTTGTGGCAAGAAGGGCACACCGCCCACTCTACCGCGCAAGAGGCCATTGAAGAAACAGAGCGTATGCTCGATGTATACGCAGAATTCGCTGAAAACTTCATGGCCATGCCAGTTGTAAAAGGAAGAAAATCTGAGAGTGAACGTTTTGCAGGAGCCGTTGACACCTTGTGTATTGAAGCTTTGATGCAAGATGGAAAAGCGCTTCAAGCGGGTACTTCACACTTCTTAGGACAGAATTTCGCCAAAGCTTTCGATGTGAAATTCACAACGAAAGAAGGAAACATCGAATATGTTTGGGCAACATCATGGGGAGTTAGCACACGCCTAATGGGAGCTTTAATCATGACACACAGCGACGACAAGGGACTTCGTGTTCCACCGAAGTTGGCACCTATTCATGCTGTTATTGTTCCGATATACAAAGGTCTTGAGCAACTCGAAGTGATTCGCGAAAAAGTTCTTCCATTGGTGAAGGCACTGAAAGCGAAAGGCATTGTTGCGAAATTCGACGACGACGATAGCAAGCGCAGCGGATGGAAATTCGCTGAATATGAATTGAAAGGGGTTCCTGTTCGTTTGGCCATTGGCCCAAAAGATTTGGAAAACGGAACGGTTGAAATTGTGCGTCGCGATACTTCTGAAAAATCTACTGTTGCCTTCGAAGGCGTTGAAAACAACATTGAGCAATTGTTAGAAGACATTCAAACGAACATGTTCAACCAAGCGTTGGAGTTCAGAAATGGACACATGACAGAGGTTGACGATTACGAGACATTCAAGAAATTGCTCGACGAAAAAACAGGATTCTTCTCAGCTCATTGGGATGGAACTGCAGAGACGGAGGAGCTTATTAAAACAGAAACCAAAGCCACCATTCGTTGCATACCGTTCAACGGACCAACAGAACCTGGAGTTTGCATGGTAACCGGAAAACCAAGTGAGCGTCGTGTATTATTCGCTAGAGCATACTAAGATGGAAACAAAGGAACAAATACTTTCATTACTCAAAAACAAAAGCGTTTTAAAGCAAGACGTTTTTCACAACACCATTGCGCAGTTCAATTCATTGAAGGAAGTTTTAAAAACTACCATTCAAGAATTAACAGATCAATTTGGAAATACCGATTCACGCGTTTCGTTTGAATACCGCGACAGAGGAGCATTTCAATGCGAAGTGCGTGTTGCTGGTGATTTGCTAATTTTTCAAATGCACACCAATGTTTTTCAATTCGAAAAAGAAAGCAGTTTTTGGCAAACAGGTTATTTAAAGGAGCATCCAGATAACAGCTATGTGGGTACTATAAACGTTTACAACTTCCTTTCGGATTCATTCCGTTACGACAGAACTTCTGACGTTGGATATTTGCTTGCGCGCGTTTTCATTAACAAAGAAAATCATTTCGTGGTGCAAGGAAAAAAGCAATTGGGAATCATGTTCAATGACATTGTTGCTTCGAACTTCGATGCTATCAATCAAGCTAAATTCGTTGATCAAGTCGTTCTATACGCTTTGAACTTCGACCTACTTATTCCACCTTACGAAAACCTTCACCAAATAACGGTAGAAGAGATGCAGGACATTAATCTCAGTGGAAGCTTGGCTACTGGGAAGCGAATGGGATTTCAGTTTAGCACTTTTAAATGAATACAAAACACAGACTTGTTCGCTAATAATATCTGAACGTAACAGCTGGTATATTCCTATTTTTGATAAATCTATACACATCTCAAGCACATGAAAAAAATACTGTTCGCAATTACCAGTGTTATTATTATTGCTTCTTCTTTGAGTTCTTGCACCGTTGAGAAGCGCGTGCATCAGGATGGTTATCACATTTCATGGAAGCAGAAGCATGCGCCTGCTTCTGGAATTAGACCAACTCGAATAGACCAATCGCAAGCGGAAACCCCTCCTATTGTTCACGAAGAAATCACACCGAACGTTCATTCGGTTGAAAGCATATCGGCGAGCAATTCTGAGAACATCGTTATCCAACCACAGAGGGGCCTCATTCTTCTAGCGAAGAAAGACACTGTTATACCAGATCAGCCAAAAACGCAAGAAGAATACTTCAGCAATACATACACGCCACCTGCACGTCCAGATGAATTACAAGACATTAAATTAGCGAATTGGGCTTTGGGCTTGGGCATTGGCGCCGTTTCTGCTCCTGTTTGGGGACTGGTGCTCTTTTTTATTTTAGCTGCTTTGCTTAGCGCGAGTTCGTCTAGCTTTTCAATATGGGCTGCCTTTGGTTTTGCATTCATTCTTGGAGGAGCGTTATTCATAACAATCGAGATCCTAGCCATCATCTTTGCTGTTCGCTTTTTAAAGCAGCACGCCAAAGACCCTAACTACGTCAAATACCGCAAGCGAGCTATCACCGCTTTAATTCTTGCAGGTATTTATCCGGCTCTCTTGTTGCTGAATATTATATTAGCCCTTGCGGCAATTTAATTTCCGAGACCTTTTTCGAACCTAACAAAAAACCCTCAACGTTCGTTGAGGGTTTTCTTAGTAGCCCGTAGGGGAATCGAACCCCTGTTTACAGAATGAAAATCTGCTGTCCTAACCCCTAGACGAACGGGCCGTTTGGGTTTTGTGGGTGCAAATATACCACGTTTTTGCTTTTCCACAAGCATTCAAACAAAAAAAATTAAAGGCCAATTACTACTCCCGCCTTAATAAAATAAGGTCCGCCCCACGCCAACTCACAATTCACACCAACCTTCTTGCGATAAGGGAATCCTGTAAATCCCAACGCCACCAATTGATACTCTGTTAGTCGAGTGCCAAAAGACTTTTTATCGAAATTCACATTCGCCGTATTCTCACGAATGCCATACCAATTGAGATTCGTGCTTATTCCTGTATACAACAAACAACTCGTCTTCTTGAATCCGAAGATCTTACGCTTCTTCATATGCTGAATATTATACGAAAACAACAATCGAGCGCCGGCAGTGCTTTTATTGATTGACCAACTTACATAAGGATCTACCGCCATATCTCCCATCTGATCGACATACCTGTAATCCGTTGCATTCACACTCAAGGCTTGATTCGTATAACTAAACCCGAAAATCACACGCCACTTTTTGCGCGATCCTTTAGTCAACGAAAAATCACCGGCAAAACTCAATGAAGGATAAAATGATCTACTCACCGTCGCACTAGAATCGGCCAACTCACTAATGTCTGCTCTAAAATTGAATAAATTATAACTCACCCCAGCTGACAATAACCCGTCCATACGCTTTATCTGCGCAGATGATGCTATGGGCAATAACAGGACAAGAGCAAACATTCCTACCAAAAGCAGTCTTCTCATATTGATTAAGATTTAAGCGAATATAAAGGGTTTTTCGTAAATTGCTATCTATGAAGATGCTACTTAAACATGCCCTTGGACTGCTTTTCGTCCTGTTTTGTCTGAATGCCACCGCGCAAACAGAGACCGGAAAAGCTTCCTTCTACCACAATAAATTCGAAGGAAACGGCACTTCGAATGGAGAAGTTTTTCGTCAAGATAAATATACCTGCGCCCACAAAACACTTCCCTTTGGCACCTGGCTGAAAGTCACATGCATCAAAAACAACAACGTCATTTATGTTCGAGTGAACGATCGTTTGCCCAAATCTTCCAAGCGCTGCATAGACCTTTCCCTCTTAGGAGCTGAAAAACTTAACTTCGTGCGCAGCGGACTTACTCAGGTAACCCTCGACATTGTTAAAGAAGAGGATGTGCCCATTGAATTTCAATCTGAAATTGAACTGAAAAACAAATCAAAGAAAAAATAAAAGGCGCCGAAGTTTGTTGCTATTTTCCCTTTCGAAATGAATAGTCAGATTCCTAAAAATATCGTCATCTCTATGTTGCTCGTGCTCTTCATTGCACAAGGCGGGATTGGCTATTGGGTACTTCAACATAAATTATGGTTAGTTAAAAAAGAAATGAAACGCATCTTTCTATGCGCTGTGCTAACCATTGCTAGCGCCATCAGCGCGCATGCACAAACCATAACGGTTAAAGATTTAACCACCCTTGAACCCATTTCAGGGGCTTATGTTTACATTTCAGCAAACAACATTGAACTTCCTGAATTCATTGGAAAGACAAACAACGAAGGAATCATTGTTCTTCAAAAGCATTTCGGCAGTTTCATGATTACCGCTAATGGTTACGAGGTGAAGTACCTGCCCACTTCTGAAGTCTCTGAAGGCATGGACGTTTTTTTAGTGGGTTCGAATGTTACCCTAACGCAAATGGTTATCTCTGCAACACGCTCAGCTAACAACTCTGAATTAATAGCCCAACCGATAATCTCAATTCAACGCAAGGACATACAGTTCATCAATCCCGCAAATGCCGCTGATTTGCTTTCACAAACAGGCACTGCGCTCATTCAAAAAAGTCAACTCGGTGGTGGCTCTCCCGTACTCCGCGGATTCGAGGGCAATAAAGTCCTTTATGTGGTAGACGGTGTTCGGATGAACAACGCCATCTACCGCGGTGGTCACTTGCAAGATATTCTTAGTCTAGATCCCATGGCCATGGAAAATGTTGAGGTGGCCTATGGTCCAAGTGCTGTGGCATACGGTTCGGATGCCTTAGGCGGCGTTATGAGTTTCAACACACGCTCACCCCGATTTACATCTGGCGACAAACTAACACGCGCGGGTGCCATGCTTCGTTACAGCAGTGCTGATCAAAGTGCTACGCATATTAATCTCGAAACAAGCACTGAGCGTTTCGCAACATTCACGGCTTTCACCTTCAATAATTTCGGAGATCTTCGACAAGGAAATATTCGAAATCCGAACTACCCTACATTCGGTGCACGTCCGTGGTACGTTGAACGTATCGATGGCAGAGATAGCGTAATGACGAATCCAAATCCAAATGTTCAAGTAGGTTCTGCGTACAAGCAGTATGACTTCATTGAGAAAATTTCATTCAAGCAAAGTAAGAAATTCATGCACACGCTTAACATTCAATATTCAACTACGAACAATGTCCCTCGCTACGATCGCTTAACGCAAGTGGAGATTGAGAACCCACGTTTCGGAGAATGGTATTACGGTCCGCAAACACGCGCCATGGTAGCCTATCACGCTAATCTGAACAACGGAAAACGTTTGTACACGACAGGGAGAATTACATTGGCTTGGCAGAACATTGATCAATCGCGTCACGACAGATTATTCAATAGCCCAAACCTGAACAACCGTTTGGAAAACGTAAAAGTGTATTCTGTGAATGCAGACTTCTCGAAGTCAATTGGAGAGAAATTAACTGCGAATTACGGTTTGGAATATTACTTCAACGATGTAACAAGTACCGCAAATTCAGAAAATATTTTCACCGAAACTCAAAGTGCTTTGGACACGCGATATGCTAACGGTGGATCAACCATGAGTGGTACTTCGGCATACGGAACAGCTATTCTTAAAGCCACAAGGAAAATCACATTGAACGCGGGACTTCGTTATTCACTCGTCAATCTCACCGCCTTGTTCACCGACAATTCCTTCTTTAACTTCCCATTCTCAGATGTCAATCAATCGAACAGAAACCTCAACGGAAGTATCGGAATCATTGCAGCACCGAATACGAAATGGCGCATCACAGCCCTCGCTAGCACAGGCTTCCGCGCGCCGAATGTCGATGACCTTTCAAAAGTTTTTGAGAGTAACGCAGGAAATTTAATTGTGCCGAACAATGAACTGAAGCCTGAAAAAGTTACCAATATCGAAGCGACAATCGAGCGAAAATTCAACAGAAAAACAACTCTTGCCCTGAACGGATACTACATGAATTACACCAACGCTTTAACCGCAGGCAAAGCGCAATTCAACGGACAAGATTCTATTTTTTACAACGGAACATTAAGCCCAGTGTACACCACCGTCAATGCTAACGAAGCTTACATTTGCGGAGGAAACCTAAGCTTGAACTCTCAAGTAAACGATCACTTCAGCATGCAGTCTTCTGTTGTTTATACATATGGAAGAATCAAATCTGAAAATGGAGATACACCGCTCGATCACATTCCTCCTGTATACGGAAGAACTGGATTCACCTTACAACAACAAAAATTCCGTGGTGAGTTTTCTGTGTTGTACAACGGTTGGAAACGAATCGCAGATTACCGCTTGAATGCCGAAGACAACGAAGCTTATGCGACCTCTGATGGCATGCCCGCTTGGTATACGCTCAATGCGCATGCAAGCTACCAAGTGCAAGAAAACGTTCAATTGATGGTTGGATTGGAAAACATTCTAGATGCGAATTACCGTGTCTTCGCCTCGAATATTTCTGGAGCAGGAAGAAACGTCACCTTCACACTTCGCGGTCGCTTCTAACCACTATGTTTATTTTATGTTGAAGTGAAATAGACATCGGAGAAAATCCAACAAACTCGCCGTCCATATCAATAGGCATAGGAACTTCGGTTTCAGCGCTTATTCTTTTTGCAGAATAATATTGAATCTTGTGATAGGAAAGCTTCTTGCACTTGCGCACTTTTGGCACGAAATACAAATACTCGAAAATATTCAAATCGCCAATAACAATAACTTCAAGCAGCTCGTCCGTGACATCACTTTCCGGAGAAATTCCCAATCCTGCCCCGAAATATTTCGCGTTAGCAACAACGAAATTCATTGCACGGGCTTCGAACTTCTTTCCGTCTAAATCAAAATGAATGGTTCGCTTTTTAAATCGAATTAAGTTCTTCACGATTAGCCACTGGTAGGTCAAGAATAATCCCAATCTTCTTTTGCTTCGCATCATGTCATAAGCGACACACCCTCCCAAACCTAAATCTGTCACGTTCAAAAAAGCGCGCGTCTTTCCATCCCATTCCATAAAAGGTAAATCAATGGCTTTGAAATTTCCTTCTTCTATATTCGCTCTTAATTTTTTAAAAGAAGTTGGGACATTCACTGTCTTTACAAAATCGTTTCCTGTCCCCGAAGGCCAGATGGCCAAAGGTGTTCGCGGATTCTCAGAATGAAAAATTCCGTTAGCGGCCAGATTCAAACTGCCGTCGCCACCGCAAACCAAAACCACATCGCAAGATTCATTGCAGAGTTCTCTCGCAATTTTTTCAGCGTGCCTGTCGTATTCAGTTACACGAATATGCAGGTCCCAATCGGAAAAGACTTTTTCGATTTGCTGGCGTTGGTCGTGTCTATTGCTTTTCGCACCGTGCAGAATTACGCCTAACTTCATTCAACAACAAGAATTGTCCCTTCCACTGTTTCTTCAACGGCAGTTCCACAATCTGTTTTGTAATGAAATAAATAGAAATACGTTCCTGGAACAACTTCGCTTGGCCTCCAATATTTTTGGGCAGGCGTGCTTTCAAACACAATCCCACCCCAACGGTTGTATACCGTTAAATCGTATTCAAGAAAAAGCACAGTCAGATCTAAAGTTGGGTCAGATGCCAATAAAACATGCCAATTATCATTCAAGTTATCTTGTTTCAAAGTAACAATATTCGGTAAAAGCATGGTGCTTAAATCCAAAGCATAAACATCTCCCGCAAAAATTTCTAATGAACCCGAATCAGAACAACCATTATCTAAATTCGTCACCACTAAATTCAACACTCCTGGTTCGGTAGCAATTGGATCAGCAACACTAGTGCTTGTGAGACCCGCGCCTGTCCAAGAATAAGAAACGTTCTGTGCTGGTGAAACTTCGATTCCTAAAATTTCGACTGCCGAGTTTAGACAAGTCAGTGAATCCTGTGAAGGAATTGCCAATTGAATATCTTGATTCGGAACTGTTACTGGAATGGCGCGCAAACAGCCGTTTCCGTCTGTTATCGTTGCTGTATAATTTCCACCTACAACATTGGTAAGATCGAACTGTGTTTGATTTGTTCCGTTAAAATTCAATGTGTAATTACCATCTCCTCCCGTAATATTCGATACAGTTACACTTCCACCGAAACCATTGCATGCAGTTGTTGCAGCAACATCGAAGGCGACAGGATCACTTATTTCAAAAGCGATACTCTGCGTTCCTAAATTCCCGCAAGCGTCTTCCACAAAGCCCGTAGTGTTCGTAATGTTCAAGGTGTAGGTTCCTCCAATTAAAACTTGATTCGCCAATTGAATGGTGAACACATCGGCCATCGTCGGATTGTTTGCCGTTATAGACTGAACGGTGATGGTTCCGCTCGGGCCAGTAACCGTGAAGTCTGTTGGTTGCACAGATGTTCCAACAATAGGCTCGCTAAAAGTAAGTATAACCGTTAAGTTACTGCAGTCTGTTGTTGCACTAATCGGCACAGGTGGCACTTGATCATACAAAGAAGCTGTTGATTGACCGAAGTTGATGGTATAACCTTCGAGGCTGTTTGACCAATTCATAACAACCAAGGCATAGGTTTGTCCCACAACAACGGGAAGATCGGCATTGAAAGGAGGTCCAAAGGTTGTCCCGGGTCCGTTAGAAGTTCCTTGACCTCCGTTGGCAGAGGAGATTCCAGTAGGACCATTAAATGAAAAATCTCCGTAGCTGTTGCATTCAACCTCAGGTGAAGTTGTTCCCAATCCGGCGCAACCACCTGTTGTAATATTGAACAAGCCCCAATCATAATCATCTACATCATTCAATGGATCTAAGATGAAACTCAAGTTCCCGTTGGCCTGAACCGTAAAGGTGTACCATACTGAATTCTGCTCAAAACCTTGATTGCACGCTCCTGTTGCTTCAATGAAATTCCCCGCGTTTAGCGACGCTTGAGTCTCTGTATACAAATCACCACACAGAACTATTGCTCCATTGCAATCACTTGTTGAAGTCTGTGCAATTCCTTGAACAGCACAAAAGCAAAGAATAACGAAAATAATTTTACGCATGGAACTAAATTAAGGTATTGACAAATATAGCCATTACAATTTTATAAAGTCCCTTTTCACAACTGACCCGATATCTTGAATCTGTAAGACATAAACCCCCGAAGCCAATCCCTCAAGATTCAGCTGCTGCTTGGCTGACTGAATGCGTCCTGCTCGCACCAGCTTTCCTTCAGCAGAATAAACGGTGTAATTCGTTTCATTCAAAACCTCATGACCTAAGTTTACATTCAATTTATCTCCAGTTGGAACCGGGAAAATTGAAACTGCATTCAATGAATTTTCATTCACATTTAAAACTGGAATTTCTCCAATGGTGAACACACCAGTCGCTGGCAATTGCAATGTGACTTCATACACGTCACCCACCAAAGTCATCGGATAAACCTGCAAAGCAGTTGATGTATTGAATCCTTCTGATTCACTAACTATGACATTCACCTCATTCAACCCCGTCAATTCTGAAGCTTGAATGCGCAACGTAGAGTTGAATACACTTCCTGTTCGGGTGAATGCGTAGGTTCGTTCAATTCTATTCGAGATAAACGGATATACCGAATTGCTCACATTCATTCCATTCACATCGCTTCCAACTAAAAGATAATTTCCATCTACCATGGTTCCAACAGCGCTTACTTCTAGAACGCCCATACCTTGCGCTACTTCGTGCTTGTCGCCTGAATTTTCCTGTCCTACTCCAATAACTTCTTCCGCATAATTGGGATGGACATATCGGGATTGCAGACCTAAATCCATTCCGTATTTCACCGCTAAATAATTATTCACAATGGTATGATGCGAAAGGAAAAGTCTGCGTTTGTATAAAATGTTTTCACCCATTCTTCCCTTTCCAAAACGATCATCGTAATCCCATCCGAAACGAATATCAATTGGAGTCGTGTTGTCACGCGCTCCAATATTCACAATTGGAAACGGATACAGATGATCATCGAAAATCGTATAGAACAATTGATGCAAATCGTCTTGCTCATAGATTAATCCGTAGATGTGCGGTGACGTTGCTTCGCCAATGTAGAATATTGGCGAGCTCGAATAATTAGATTCCAAATCTAACACTTCACTGTGGTAGTGATCATCATTTTTCCAAGGATGAAGAAGATACCCGTTTGGAACACGCGCACTCGCGAACCAACCGTGGTCGTTGAATAGGATAGAATCTGTTTCGACCACGCAATAGGCACTTGTACTTCTTCCACCTAAAACTCCATTCATTTGCAAGAAGTCATTATCCCCGTCGAATTGAATTCCAGGACGTGAGTATACGCCGTCGTTTGCAACATATGTTGGACGTTGATTTACACTTCCTTGTGATGCTGAGTTGTTGTTTCCACTTTGGTCTTGCCACACATAAACCGGGTCTCCGTCATTCGCAGAGAGGGCTCCGTTCATTAACGCTCCATTATCTGCACGCATCCAAAATGCTAGATCATCGCTATCTCCTACTCCACCAGGACCTTTGCTGCCGAATGCAGCTGGCGCCTGCATGAAGACTAATTTCAACGTGTCACTTGCGGCATTTCCTGTGAAGAAATTATCGATTGCGGTATTGCTCGGAAGAACTACTCTTACCTGACCAAAAGTAGTTGGTGTAACATTAATTATGTAGTTGGAAGGACCACCTGTTACAGAATTTACCGTTCCATTTTCAATATAAAAATCGGAAATAGTTAAATCGCTTACATCAACGTTGGTCAAATTCCGATAGAAGAAAATCTCTGCATCGAAAGTTCCAATGACCTCACCGGAAGTGCTTGGTGAATTCCATACAGCGCTGGTTGGAAACACATTCGTTTCCGGACTGTACAAATCGCTTTCCCACATGCCCCTTCCATAGGTTGATGCGCGAATTCGCTTCGGCGAATCGTATGCTATCTCCATTTCAGTCACTCGCGCAGCGTAAGGAAATCCTGAAGAGAAATTCACCCATTCCGTCATGCTTGCATCCCAATAATAAATTCCTAAATCGGTTCCGATATACAGATTTTCAAGCACCGACGAGGTGTCTGAAACAATGGTATTCACGGCAACGTCTGGCAAATTCGGAGTCATGAGTGTCCACGACGCTCCTCCGTTTAAACTCTTATACACGTTCTTATTGAAGGCGATGTACACGGTTAGTGAATCTGTTTTGTGTGTCTCAATTGCATTCACTGCAACTACTGCATTCGGCAAATAGGTACTCATGTTTTGCCAAACAACAGTATCACCCATAGAGTTATCTGTTCTTCCCATTTTGCGGGAGCCCTTCGAAGCATACAATACATTTCCTTTTGTGTAATGCGCTCGGATTTGATTGCAATCGGTTGTATTCGCACTTAAAAAACTCGTCGATATTTTTTCCCAGGTGATAGAGTCCTTTTCAACATGTTTAATATTCTTCGATCTCCAAATATTTTTCATTCCCACAAACATGGTTGCACTGCTGTCTGGGTGCAAGCAATACGGGGTGCTCCATGCACCTTCTTCCGTAATGCCGTTGGTTCCATCTCCTGCAAACTTCTGATTGATGTAGTTTGTTGAAGTTCTGTACAAATCGCCGTAATAGATGCTTCCGTATCGACGCCCTTCTTCCTCGTAATCATACATACATTCGAATCCGTCTCCACCGCCTGTTCTAGCCCAGCGAGCCCCTTGAAATTCCGCTGTTCCATTGTCTTGAAACCCAGTTAATGCTCTTGCACCATCATGCGGCGATTGCCCCATTCGATAGATTTGTCCGTTAACAATTCCGCTTGAAATATCTTGCCATTCGCTGTTGTTCACATAGCGATAAAGTCCACCATCGTTGCATACGTACAGATCATTATTGTGCGGATTAATTACCATTTCATGTTGATCGACATGCATAAAATTCGAATTAATATCTTGCCATGTCACTCCGCCATCAATACTTTTCTTCACTCGAATTCCACCACAATATATAACATTGGGTATAAGCGCATCACCTGTGAGACACAGGTCGTACCATGCCTGTCCTCCAGAGCTCGATCCGTCTGCAGACCACCCCATAATATTTGGCTCGCTGCTCATTTGCGTGAATGTTAGTCCTGCATCCTCACTTTTAAATGTCCCTGTATACGAATAAGTATTCGTTCTTAAAATATATACCGCATCGGGTTCCGAGGCGTTTACCCCCACACACATGCGCGTTCCGTTCGTCATGCCTGAATTGCTTTGAGCCCATGTCAATCCGAAATCTTCACTTCTATAAAATCTTCCCGCACCAGTGGCGTAGAGTATATTGTGATCCGTTGGGTGTTGCGCTAAATCTTTGTATGCGAAAGTGTTTATTGAAACTTGAGTCCAAGTAACCCCGCCATCCATTGATCTTCTAATGCCTAAGTCTGTTGCAATAACCACACTGTTTGCTTGGTCGTCGCAAGCAATAATTCCACCCACGGTTCTGGTTGAGATTCCTGCGTTCATAAAGTTCCACGAGTCACCACCGTCATCGCTTCGCAACACACCCATTCCTGGTGAGTCACCCGCATCGCGATCTCCTGTTCCAGCATACACAACGTTTGGATTCAAGGGGTCGAAAGCGATAGCGCTTATTCCAAGCGTTGGCAAATCATCTGTGCTTGAAGACCAGGAAACACCCCCATTTGTCGATTTCCATAATCCGCCAGCAGGAGTCCCCACAAGCATAATTTGCTCATTGGTTGGATGAAAGGCGATGCATGAAACACGACCAACACCTTCAATATTTTCTCGGGTAGTTACTCCATCGAGAATGGGACCTAACGGCTCCCAGTTACCGGATAGAGAGCGTTGTCCTGAGTAATTCTTTAATGCCGTCCACAACTCTATGGTTTCTCTTCCGTTTAGCATTTTGCCATTCTCATCGGCATGGGTTTCCATTAACCATTTGAATCGTTCCAAAGGCTTGTATCCTTGTCCGCGTTCAGTTGGTCGTTGAGGCCAAGCTGCATTCATTTCAGATACAAAATCGAAAACAGAGACATCGCTGTGCATTAAGTCTGTCCACATAGGATGATCCTGCGCTACGGTGCTTAATGAAATTAAACTCACAACGACTAGAGAAAATATACGATTTATCATAGTTACAAGAATACGTCACAAATAAATTCACAACATAAAAAAAAGGGCTCAAAATGAGCCCTTCCTTAAACAATGCTTGAATTAGTGCTTTGCCAAATAATCAGCAACACCCTCGTGATTTGCTTTCATACCTTCACTTCCCTTCGACCAGTTTGCTGGACAAACTTCTCCGTTCTCCTCGAAAAACTGAAGAGCATCCACCATACGCAATGCTTCTTCTACGTTCCTTCCCAATGGGAAATTGTTGATTAACTGATGCATTACAACACCGTTCTTGTCAATTAAAAACAATCCGCGGTAAGCAATCATAGGTCCGTTAGCCACCAAGTTTCCATCTTCGTCGTAATCATACTCTCCAGCTAATACACCGTAATTATCTGCAATGGTTTTTGAAATGTCGGCAACAATTGGATATGTAATTCCTTTGATACCACCAGCGTTCTTTTCCATTTGCAACCAGCCCCAGTGGCTCTCTTCTGTATCTGTAGAGCATGCTACAACAGCGCAATTGCGTGATTCAAATTCCGCTAATTTCTCTTGAAAGGCGTGCAATTCGGTTGGACAAACGAATGTGAAATCCTTCGGGTAGAAGAAAAACACAACGTGTTTCTTTCCGACGAACTGATCCAATGAAAAATCACTCACCACGGTTCCTCCGTTAGTGATAGCTCCTGCCTTAAATGAAGGCGCTTTTTTTCCGACTAGTGATGACATAAAATTATTTTTTTTGCAAATTTAACAGCATTGAACGAGTTATGTTCAATTCTACATTAATTAATCTCTAACTTTCGATAAGCACGCGCAAGGGCTAACCATGAAGCAACAAAAAACAGCCCGCCAATTGGCGTTATAGGTCCTGCTATTTTCTCAACCACTTCATTCAAATAAGCAGAAAAAGCTAAGAGATATAAGGAACCTGAAAAACAAATTATCCCAGCTAAAAATAAAATTGTGACGCGCCTCAAACTTACTGAATCTTTGAGTAGCAATGCACTGAACAAGATTCCAAAAGAATGAATGACTTGATAGTACACCCCTTTATTGAAGATCTCAATACTGTGCTCATTCAAAATATTTTTCAAACCGTGCGCAGCAAAGGCTCCTAAAACAATCGCCAATGACATTAATAGAGCGCCTAGAGTAATCGAGTTCTTCATTTTTCGTATATTTAAAGAAGGAATTAAAAATCTCGTGGCGAAATTGCGATGTATTTTTACATTTCCAACTAAAATAAAGGCCATAAGAAAACTAATTTCCATATTCATTCTAACGATTTGCCTTGGGACACTTCACGCCCAAAAGCCGATTGACGAAAAAACATTAGCCGCTGAGGCGAATGTGTTTTTTGAGGAAGGAAATTACGTGCAAGCCTACGCGATGTATTCGCAGTTGGTGTCGCTCTATGGAAGCATTCCCTTGTATGCCTTTCGCTTTGGTGCAGCGGGTATTTATGCAACGACTGATCGCGATAATTGCATTTTCTTCATGAAAGACGGGGTTCGAAGAGGCTATACCGAACCTGAAACTCATTATTATTTGGCGCGAGCTTACCACCTAAGTTACAATTTCAAAGAAGCATTGGTTGAATATGAGAAGTTCCAAACCTCGGCGGAAAAAAAACAACTCGCCAAATCTGATTGCAAAGCACAGAAGCTCTCTGCAGAGTCTGGACTGAACCTTATGAACAGCATTAAAGATGTTCAAGTACTAGAAAAAACAGAAGCTGAAAAATCGAGTTTCTATCGATACATGAACATTGACCCATCGATTGGGAAGATTATTGCTACACCAAAAGAATTGTTGTCAAAGCTCGATTTGAAGTCGAAGGAAGAGCATGTCTTATTCCTTCCGAACAACGGTAAGAAAATTTTCTTTTCAAGTAAAGGGAAAGATGGACTAACAGGAAAGGACATTTACATGACCTCACGTTTGAACGGAGCCTTCACGGCACCCGTTAAGTTGAAAAGCAGCGTGAACACCGAGTTCGATGAAGACTTCGCATTTATGCATCCAAACGGTAGCACACTCTATTTTGCTTCGAAGGGACATGGAAGTATGGGAGGTTACGATATTTTCCGATGTGATTGGGATGCTAGCATAAATGATTTTGGTCCGGCGATTAATATGGACTTCGCTATTAATACTCCCGACGACGATTTATTCTTCATCACCGACTCATTAAATACAACAGCCTATTTTGCAAGTAGCCGTTTAACTTCTCCAGACAAACTTTTTGTCTATCGGGTTTTCGTAAATGGAATACCCATGAACATCACCTACCTCAAAGGTGAATTCATTTCTCGAGTAGATGTGAACCAAACAGAAGCGAAGATTCAAGTGTTCGATGATTTAACGAATCGAAAAATCATGGACACGCAAGCCCGCGAGTCGAATGGACAGTACCTACTTTTCATTCCGACAGCAGGAAACTACACTTACAAGATTCAACCTCCGGGAAGTCCTCAAGTGCACGAAGTACTCGTTAAAATTCCGCCGTCCGAAGGTTCTCGGGTGTTCCGTCAGGAAATCGTTTACACCAAATTAGACGGTCGGGAGAAAGTTGAAGTGAAGAATTATTGGAACGACCCGTTGAACGACAATGTAGAAGATCTTCAGCGTCAGATGCTTTTGGCTAAATCGCAGCTCGACGTGAATGCGACTGCTGACCAAGCAAATTCAATTGCTTCCAATACAAGCAATTCGAATTCAACGGGAACTAACACCACTGAAATTACTCCAGTTACACAGCGCATTGAAATAGACGCGGTGCTTTCCTCTCAAGAAAAAACCATTGCAGCATTAAAACGAGAAATTGCACTCGCCGAACAAATTTCTAAATCGCTCCTTCAATATGTGCAACAAACGCTTTCCGAAACAGATGAAGCGTATGAAGAATTTCAAAATGTTCGTTTTGAAAAACCGGAATCATTAGCTGATAGCGCGAAGCTCGAAGAAGTTCAAAATAAAATGATAGAAACGCAAAACCGAAGCGTTGCGGCTATTGCGGCTTACGATATTTCAAAAAACAGAGAAAAAGAACTGAATGAAAAACTGAACAATGTTCAAAGTATTAATTCGGAAATCAAAAAATCACTCGCCGAAAAAGACTCTCCCACGGCCGCATACTTAGTCAATGACTACGTCGCTAAAAACCCGAAAAGTGAACAAGGAGTTGCTACTGAAACAGAAATGTCGTGGAAATCGCAAGATGCTAAAGTCAAAGCAAACGAATTAAAAGCTCAGCGCGACGACACGCAATTAAGGATTAATACCAAGTCGAAAGAGTTAGAAGGTATAGAAGATAAAACAACTGAAATCATTAAGCAAATAGCAACCACTAAAAAGAAAAAAGACATTGAGCGCTTGGGAAGTGAACTAGCTGCGCTCGAAACTGAATACAAATCAGTTGAAGAAGAAATTGAGGCTGAAAAGGAAAATCTTCGTGTCCGAGAACTCGCTCTTGCAGAATCTGCAACATTATTGAAACTGCTTCAAGACCTTGAGAACGAAAAGCAACCTGAAGTAAAACCGGAATTCAAAAACTTAACCAACACTGTAAATGTAGAGTCGTTGAGAACTGAAGTTAACGAATCGAAAAACCGTGTCTCTACCGCCTTAGAAAATTCACATTACGAGAATCCAACCTCCAACAACGCTAGTTCCGACAACGCCAGTTCTAACAACGCTAGTTCTAACAACGCCAGTTCAAACAACGCTAGTTCCGACAACGCTAGTTCAACCAACGCTAGTTCAACCAACGCTAGTTCCGACAACGCCAATTCTGACAACGCCAGTTCAAACAACGATAGTTCTAACAACGATAGTTCTAACAACGATAGTTCTAACAACGATAGTTCAAACAACGCTAGTTCAAAAACATTCACTGCAGCAGAAACTGCTATTCTAAACAGTCCTGGACAATCAAATTATCAGAATGAAAAAATATTCGAAGAATTAGCCGTTGCAAATATTGTAATCTCGAATGAAGTAGAAATTGAAAAAATATATGCTGAAATTGAGGCTATCAATCGTCGGATAAAAGAAGAAACTTCCGCAGAAGCAGTTGCCGAATTGACTGAGCAAAGAAATCAATTGACTTATAAAAAAATGCAAGAAGAGGATAAGAACGCTACGCTAATTGCAGAGCAAAATTCGAATTCACTTATAGATCTTCAATCGGCTTGGAAAAAGAACACAAGCCCATCTACAAGTATTGC